>CAIKKO010000029.1 GCA_903828025.1 uncultured Sphingomonadales bacterium | reverse complement strand
CGCCCTGCACGTTGTTCTGCCCGCGCAGAGGGTTCACGCCCACACCCCGGCGGCCGATATTGCCCGTCGCCATCGCGAGGTTGGCAATCGCCATGACGGTGGACGAGCCCTGGCTGTGTTCGGTAACGCCGAGGCCGTAGTAGATCGCCCCGTTGCCGCCGGTTGCAAACAGCCTGGCCGCGCCGCGCAGATCAGCGGCAGGAACGCCGGTCACGGGTTCGAGGAATTCGGGGCTGTTGCGCTCCAGCGAAACGAACTCGGCCCAGTGGCTGTATTCCTCCCAGTCGCAGCGTTCGCGGATGAACGCCTCGTCCGCCAGACCTTCGGTGACGATCACATGGGCCAGCGCGGTCAGCACCGCGACATTGGTGCCGGGGCGCAGCGGCAGGTGGAAATCGGCTTCGATATGCGGGCTGCGCACGAGATCGGTGCGGCGCGGGTCGATCACGATGAGCTTCGCGCCCTTCCTCAGGCGGCGCTTCATCCGGCTGGCGAAGACTGGGTGGCCGTCAGTCGGGTTCGCGCCGATCACGAGGATCACGTCGCTGTCCTCGACCGAATCGAAGTCCTGCGTGCCCGCCGAGGTACCGAACGTGGTCTTGAGGCCGTAGCCCGTGGGCGAATGGCAGACGCGCGCGCACGTATCGACGTTGTTGGTGCCGAACCCGGCGCGGACCAGCTTCTGGACGAGGAAGGTTTCCTCGTTGGTGCAGCGGCTGGAGGTGATGCCGCCCAATGCGTTGCGGCCATACTTGGCGGAAATCCGCGAGAGTTCGCTGGCGGTATGGGCAATCGCTACCTCCCAGCTTACCTCCTGCCACGGCTCGTCAATCGACGCGCGGATCATCGGCGAAAGCACGCGCTCCTGATGCTGGGCATAGCCCCAGGCGAAGCGGCCCTTGACGCAGGAGTGGCCGCGATTGGCCTTGCCGTCCTTCCACGGCACCATGCGCACGACCTCTTCACCGCGCATTTCCGCGCGGAACGTGCAGCCGACGCCGCAATAGGCGCACGTCGTGACGACTGAGCGTTCGGGCTTGCCGATCTCCTTGACCGCCTTTTCCTGCAAGGTCGCGGTGGGGCAGGCTTGGACGCAGGCGCCGCACGACACACATTCGGAACTGAGGAAGCTGTCGGACGACAGGCCCGCGCTCACCTTGCTGTCAAAACCCCGGCTCTCGATGGTGAGCGCAAGGGTGCCCTGCACTTCATCGCAGGCGCGCACGCAGCGCGAGCAGACGATGCATTTCGACGGATCGAAATCGAAATAGGGGTTCGAAATGTCCATCGGCTGGGCGAGGTTGTTTGCCCCTTCGTAGCCATAGCGCACATCGCGCAGGCCCACGGCGGCGGCCTGATCCTGCAACTCGCAATCGTTGTTGGCGCTGCAGGTGAGGCAATCGAGCGGGTGGTCGGAGATGTAGAGCTCCATCACCCCGCGCCGCAGCTTTTCGAGCTTCTTCGTCTGGGTGTGGACCTTCATGCCTTCGGACACGAGCGTGGTGCAGCTGGCGGGGGTGCCGCGCATCCCGTCGATCTCGACCAGGCAGAGGCGGCACGAGCCGAACTGCTTGACGCTGTCCGTCGCGCAGAGCTTGGGGATCGCGCCGCCCGAAAGCGCAGCAGCGCGCATCACCGTGGTGCTGGGGGCGACGGAGACTTCGCGGCCATCGATGTTGAGCGTGACGGTGGCGGCACCGCGCACTTCGGGCGTACCGAAATCAGGCTGCGGGCGATAGATTTCGCTTTCATAGTCCATCGTGGTGCTCCTGCGCGAGGGCGAGATCTTCGCGCGTGTTGATATTGGCAGGAATGGCGGCAAGTTTCACGCCCCGTGCGCCGATCCGTTCGGCAAAGGCGCGCATGGAATGTTTGGCATCGCTGGCGAGCAGTGCATCGACCGCTGCGGCAGCGCTGGCGGGCCAGAGGCCGATGACGGGCTGATCGGCGCAGTAGGCGGGTGCGGGGCTGAGTTCGGCCAGTGTATCCGCGCCGAGCCCCGCGCAATCAACGCCGCAGGTGAGCACATCGGCGTAGCCGTGGCTGGCGGCATGGTGGAGCGCGGCGGCGATACCACCGAGCGGGCCCATGCCGCCAGCAGGGCGATCAGGAATCGTGGCGGCAGGCGCATCTTCGCGGCCGACGACGACGACGGCATCGCACTGGGCTTCAAGGGTCGCGATGGCGCGCGCCAGCAGGCTGCGTCCGCCCAGTTCGGCGAGCGCCTTGTCGCTGCCAAAGCGCGAAGACT
>CAIKKO010000028.1 GCA_903828025.1 uncultured Sphingomonadales bacterium | reverse complement strand
GAGATCGAGCTGATCGTTGGCGATTGCGGTGTCGATGCGGCGGGGGATCAGGCCGCGCAGCTGTCGGCTGTGCCCGCCTTGCTGGGCACGGGCGCGATGCTGCTGCCAACCTTGGCCCCCGGCTGCGGCCCTTTCCCCGATCACGCGCCGCGCTGGCTGGGCGAGCCGCAGGACGGCGTGGCCCGCTGCGCCGCTGCGTGTCTCTATGCCGCGCTGGTGGCGGATACCGTGCTCGACCTGATCGGCGCGCGCGAGACATTGCTGGTCGAAGGCCGGTTTGCCGCTGCCGACGTGTTCGTTCGCGCGCTGGCGGCGCTGCGGCCCGATACCCGCGTGCTGGTGGCGGATAGCGCGAGCGATGTTTCGTTCGGTGCGCTGCGGCTGGTCGATCCAGCACTGGTGCCGCCCGCACGGTTGCGGCAGGTGGAGCCGCTGTCCGGCGAACTCACGGCCTATCGCGAGCGTTGGCGCAGCGCCTTGGAGAGCAAGCCATGATCGTCGCCAATATCGCCGATTTCCGTGAGGCCGCGCGCCGTCGCCTGCCGCGCTTCCTGTTCGAATACATCGACGGCGGCTCCTACAGCGAAACCACGCTGCGGCGGAATGTCGACGATCTGGCCGGGATCGCGCTGCGCCAGCGGGTGCTGCGCGATGTTTCGGCGATTGATCTTTCGGCCGAGCTGTTCGGCACGAAGCAGGCCATGCCGGTTGCGCTCGCGCCCATCGGCTTGGCGGGGCTCAACGCGCGGCGGGGCGAAACGCAGGCGGTGCGCGCGGCGGAGAAGGCGGGCATTCCCTTTACGCTCTCGACCGTTTCGGCTTGTCCGCTGGGCGAAGTGGCGGCGGCGGCGAGCCAGCCGTTCTGGTTCCAGCTCTACATGATCCGCGACCGGGGCTTCATGCGCGAATTGCTGGCGCAGTCAGTGGCGGCGGGGTGTTCGGCGCTGATGTTCACGGTCGATATGCCGGTGCCGGGGAGCCGTTACCGCGATGTGCGCAGCGGGCTGGCAGGTGCGCCGGGGCTCAAGGGCGATATCCGGCGTATGGCCCAAGCCGCGCTGCGGCCGGGCTGGGCGTGGGATGTGGGCATCAGGGGCCGCCCGCACCACCTCGGCAATATTGCCCCGGCGCTGGCCGGGCAAACCGGGCTCAACGACTTCTTCGCGTGGATGCGCGAGAACTTCGATTCGTCGATCACCTGGCGCGATCTCGATTTCATCCGCAGCGAGTGGCGCGGGCCGTTGATCATCAAGGGCATTCTCGATCCCGAGGACGCGAAAGAAGCCGCGGCGCTGGGCGCGGACGGCCTCGTGGTGTCGAACCACGGCGGCCGCCAGCTCGACGGCGTGCTCTCCACCGCGCGCGCGCTGCCGCCGATTGCCGATGCGGTGGGCGACAAGCTGACGGTGCTGGCAGACGGCGGGGTGCGTTCGGGGCTCGATGTGGTGCGGCTGCTCGCGCTCGGCGCGAAAGGCGTGCTGCTCGGGCGCGCGTGGGCCTATGCACTCGCGGCGGGCGGCGAGGCTGGGGTGACCAAGATGCTGGGGCTGATCGACGCGGAAATGCGCGTCGCCATGGCGCTGACCGGCGTCACACGGATCGACCAGATCAGCCGGGACAATCTGGCAGGGAACTGGCTTGCGGGAGACTATGCTTGACCACGGATACCAAGTGGCGTGACACGATCCTTGCGGGGCTCGCGAACTATATCGACGCGGGGTCCATCGTCTCGGGCTCGGTCGCGCTGGCGCTATGGCAGGAGCAGTATCACCTCACCCCGGGGTTCATCGGCTTGCTCGGCGCGTTTGGCCCCAATGCCATCGGCGCGGGTGTGGGCGCGCTGGTGGGCGGCATTCTGTGCGACCGGCTGGGCCGGAAGAAGATCTACCAGTGGGATATGCTGATCTATGCCGCAGGCATGGCGCTGCTGGTGTTCGCGGTCGCGCCGTGGATGATCGTGGCGGGGTTTCTCATCGTCGGCCTCGCGGTGGGGGCGGATATTCCCGCCTCGTGGTCGCTGATCGCCGAGGGCGCGCCGGACGGCGCGCGCGCGCGGCATTCGGGCATGGCGCAAGTGTTGTGGTATCTGGGGCCGGTGGTCGTGCTGCTGATGAGCCTTGCGCTGACCAACTTGGGCGTGCTCGGCGCGCGGATCGTGTTTGCGCATTTGCTGATCATTGCGCTTGCCCTTACGTTCCTGAGATCACGCATGGCGGAATCGCAGCGGTGGACGCAGGCGCAGGCTTCGGGCGAACAGCGCCCGCCGATCTCCTCGCTGTTCAAGGGCAAGCATCTGGGCTCGATCCTCGGGCTGGTCGGCATGTATGGGTTCTGGAACTTGTGGGCGGGGACCAACGGGTTCTTCTTCCCCTATATCCTGCGCACCGTGGGCGCGGCGACACAGGCGCAGGCGGTGGGCATTCAGGCGCTGTCGTTCGCCATCGGCATGGCGTCGATCGGGCTGGTGTTCATGCAGCTGGCCGACCGGGTCAACCAGCGGACGCTGTTTGCGCTTTCGGCGATCATTCAGGTCATCGGCATGGGGCTGCTGGTGGTTTTCCCGCTGACGATCCCGGTGGCGCTGCTCTATGTGTTCCTGCTGCAATTTGGCGGCGGCTTCGGCGCGCAGAGCTTTTTCCAGCTGTGGAGCGCGGAAATGTTCCCCACCATGCTGCGCTCGACCGCGCAGGGGGTGTGCTTTGCCATTGTGCGCGTCAGCCTCGGCGTGTTCAGCTTCTTCGTGCCGCTGCTGACCGCGACGGGTTTTACCACGCTGGCGATCATTCTCACCGGATTCCTCGTGGTGAGCGGGGTGATCGGCTATGCTTGGGCGCCGCGCAACGAAGGCAAATCGCTTGAACAACTCGAAGCAGAGCGCCAAACAGCGGCATGATCACGGTTTGGACAGAAACGCATGCACGCGGCTGAACGCGAACGATTGATCGGGGAAGCGCTGCGCGCCACCGGCTTCGTAACCTATCGCGAGCTGGAAGCGCGGCTCGATGCCTCGCCCGCCACGATCCGCCGCGATCTGGCCCGGCTTGAGGATGCGGGGCAGATCGTGCGCGTGCATGGCGGGGCCCGGCAGGCGGGTGATGCGCCGCCGCCCGCACCGGCAGCGCAGCTGATCGGCATGCCGTTCGACCAGTCAATCACGCGCAATATCGCGGCCAAGCGCGCGATCGGCGCGGCGGCGGCGGCGCTGTGCCAGCCGGGCGAAGGCGTGATGATCGACGGCGGCACGACCACGCTGCAGATGTGCCCGCACCTCGCGGCGCTGAATTTGCAAGTGCTGACCAATTCGCTGCATATCGTCACCGCGCTGCTGCCCCAACCGGGCACGCGCATTCTGGTGCCATCGGGCACGGTGTTTCGCGAACAGAACATCATTCTGGCAGCGGCGGGCGAGGAATCGATGCCGCGCTTCCACGCCCCCAAGCTGTTCATGGGTGCAGCGGCAGTGGGCGCGCAAGGCGTGATGCAGCAGGACGTGGTGCTGGTCGCTGCCGAACGCCGCCTGATCGACCGCGCCGAACAGGTGATCCTGCTGGTCGATTCGAGCAAGTTCGTCTCCAGCTCGGGCACGATTGTCTGCGGGCTGGACGAGGTGGACGTACTGGTGACCGACAGCGGGATCGCACCGGAGCATGCGGATATGGTGCGCGCGGCAGGCGTGAAGCTGATCGTCGCGGGGTAGCTTTCAGAGCGCGGCGGGCCCAAGTGCCGAAGGTAGGGGCCCGCCGGTCGCCCAATCGAGCAGTTCGACCGTGTGGACCACCGGGACTCCGGAAAAGCGCGCGATCTGGGTGGCGCAGCCGATATTGCCAGTCGCGATCACATCGGCCACCAGCGCGTCCAGATGCTGCGCCTTGCGCGTGCCGAGCTGGCCCGCGATTTCGCTTTGCAGGATATTGTAGGTGCCCGCTGAACCGCAGCAGAGGTGCGCTTCGGCGGGAGTGCGCACGGTGTAGCCCGCGTTTGCCAGCAGGCGCTTGGGGGCATCGGTCACTTTCTGGCCGTGCTGGAGCGAGCAGGCGGGGTGATAGGCGACGGTGAGGCCGCTGGGCCGGCCGGGCGGCAACTCTAGCTGGCTGAGGTATTCGGTGACGTCCATCGCGAGCGCGCTGACGCGGGCGGCTTTTGCCGCGTAGGCCGGGTCGCCCCGCAGGAGGAAGCCGTAATCCTTGATCGTGGTGCCGCAGCCCGAGGCGGTGACGAGGATGGCGGCAAGGCCTTGCCATTCGATCTCGGCGATCCACGCATCGACATTGCGGCGCGCGGCGGCCTTGGCATCGGCCTCGCGGCCCATATGGTGGACCAGCGCACCACAGCAGCCCTCGCCGGGGGCGAAGATGACATCGTGGCTGAGGCGATTGAGCAGGCGCACGGTGGCTTCGCGGAACTGGGGCTTGAGCACGGGTTCGGCGCAGCCTTGCAGCAGCGCCACGCGGGCTTTGGCCCCCGGAATGCGGGTGGATTGATTGCTGGCGGGGTTGGGCACGCTGCCAGGCGCAAGATCGAGCATCGCGGCGAGCGGGCGCAGCGCCTTGATACTGCGCAACAGGGGGCGCAGCGGCTTAGCCAGCGGCGCGAAAGTCAGCGCCCAGCGGAAGCGTTCGCTATGGGGGAGCACGAAAGCGAGCAGGCGGCGAATCCAGCGTTCGCTGCGCGGGCGGGTGTACGTCTCGTTGATATAGCTGCGCGCGTGATCGACGAGGTGCATGTAGTTCACGCCCGAGGGGCACGTGGTCATGCAGGCG
>CAIKKO010000027.1 GCA_903828025.1 uncultured Sphingomonadales bacterium | reverse complement strand
TTGAGCGTTATCACATGGCCATTCGTTGACATCGATTTTGCTCCTTCGTAGAAGGAACAAATTCACGCTATACCAATGGTTTATTTTCCATTGTTGCGACGCTGTCGCGTACGGTGTGTCTGGTTCTTGCTTTGCCGGGTGGCCGTGATTTGCGCTCGATCTGCTTCGAAGGGACATTGCGTCGCACCCGGCGGAATGCGCGCCCTGCGCAATTCAGGGGAAGCGATCACTTGGCAGCCATCAAGCCCCAGAATGGTGCTTCCGGATGAAAGCTCACCCTTGTTTTAAGGGATTTTTACAGGAAGAGCGGCGTTGTTCCGTCTAAGTCATTGAAATATTGGTGCACCCGACTGGATTCGAACCAGTGGCCTCTGCCTTCGGAGGGCAGCGCTCTATCCAGCTGAGCTACGGGTGCGTGGGGAAAAGCGCGTAGCAGCGCGGCGCGCCGCATACCAGCAGTTTATGGCCAGCAGTTTGTAGCCAGCAGTTTGCACCGGGATGTTCGAGCGGCGGGGACCGCTTAGCGATTTGGTAGCATGGCCGCGCCTAGCATCGTGGCCATGGCGACATATCCCACGTTTTCGGCCCCGAATCAGGCAACCGAAGCCCGCCGACCCTTCGGGGGCAGCGGAATCAGCGCGATGTCGATGAAGTGGGCTGCGGTGCACGATGCGGCAGCAGCGGTCGGCGAGTTGGCGGGGCTCGCGCCGGAATATCGCATGCCCGACGTGCGCAACTTTCCCGCCATCATGCGCGATACCGGCGGCTGGCGGCAGAGCGTGGCGCAGCAGGGGGTGGATGACCTTGCCGCGATCATGGAGCCGGGGCTAGCCGCTTTGCTCGCGGTGCAGGCGCGCGGTGCGCCGGTGGCGGCGGCAGCCTTGGCGCTGTGGCAGGAATTCCAGTCGGCGCGGGGTGCGTTGCTGGCGCTGATCCCGCCGCTCGGGATTGAACGGCCCTTCTGAACCAAAGTACCGGCCTGAACCACCGAACCCGATAGACGGAACAAATTCCGCTTTATTGTTCCGTATATGTTCTTATGATTGGGGGATGCCCGAATCGCTCCCCTCACTCGCGCCCGCGGCGGCACCCGAACGAGAGGCCCAGGCCGTGGCGCGCGGCATTGGCCGTTTGTTTGCCCGAAACGGGATCTGGTGCCTTGCGGAAATGCCGCTGCGTTCGGGGCGGCGGGCCGATCTCATGGGGATCGACGCCAAGGGGCGCATCGTGATCGTGGAGATCAAGGTCAGCCGCGCGGACTTGCTCGGCGATGCCAAGTGGCCGGACTACCTCGAATTTTGCGACCGCTTCTACTGGGGCCTTGCGCCGCACCTTGATCGCGCCTGCCTTGAGACGGCAGCGTTCCGGCCCGATCTGTGCGGTGTCATTGTCGCTGATGGCTATGATGCCGAGATCGTGCGCCCCGCCCCCAGCCTGCCGCTTGCGGCGGCCCGGCGCAAGACCGAGACCGAGCGGCTGGCGCGCACAGCGCTGCGGCGGCTGGCAGTGGCCACCGATTCGCTTTGCGCCGGGTGGGGTGCGGAGGCCTAGACCAATCCGGCCGTCGAAAGCAGCAGCCAAAGGCCGAGCAGCGCAAACAGCAGCGCCGCCGCAGTCCGCACCGCTTTGAGGGGCACGCGGCGCACAAGTTCACCGCTGAGCAGCACGGCAGGGACATTGGCCAGCATCATGCCGAGCGTGGTGCCCAAGGTGACCGCCAGCGCATCATGGAACCGCGCACCGAGCGCGATGGTCGCCACCTGCGTCTTGTCGCCCATCTCGACAAGGAAGAAGGCCACCAGCGTGGTGAGGAACGCACCGAAGCGGGCCGGGGCCGGTGTTTCGTCATCATCGAGCTTGTCCGGAACCAGCGTCCAGGCGGCCATGGCGAGGAAGCCGATGGCGACAGCGTAGGGGAACGCCGGTCCGTCCAACCATCCAGCAGCGGCAGAACCCGCCAAGGCGGCGAGGAAGTGGTTGGCAAGCGTAGCGACAAGCATGCCCGCGATGATTGGCCAAGGGCGCTTGAACCGGGCGGCAAGGACAATCGCGAGAAGCTGGGTCTTGTCGCCGATTTCGGCAAGCGCGACAATCGCGGTGGAGGTGGCAATCGCTTCGATCATCAGGAAATTCCAAGGCCGGGCGAACTATCGAGACAACGACACCGGCCTTCCCCCACCCGGCCGGGAAGGGAACGCGGTGCCATTGGTCTCGCCCGGAAAGGACCGATCCGATGCGGATCTGTGCCTTGCCGCCTGCGCCATGACCTCTCGGCCAAGCATGTTGACGCGCCAAAGGATTGGCAGGGGACTGCGACGAAGCGCAGCGGCTACTCCCCAAGTGACAGACCTGCCGCTTAGCCGCCGACCTTCGCCGAGGCAAGGCCTGCGGCGGCTGGACGGCCCGCCAAAAGACGCTATTCCGCTTGGCCGCGCACCTGTGAACCGACCCGGCAACGGGCGGGGGTGCGCATCACTGCTGGAAGCGACTTTGACACGAAGAGCAACCCTTGCTGCGGCGGCCTGCGCCGCGCTGATCCTGTCCGTGCCCGCTGCGGCGAAGCAGGGGCCGCTGGCGAGCGCCGTTGGCGCGCCCGACGATCTGACCATTACCGCCACGGTGCGCGCGCGGGCGGAGGGCATTGATGGCCAGTTCCGCCCGGTCGCCGCGCGCACCGACTCGATGGTCTCACTGCGCACCACGCTGGCGGCCGAGTATGACGCCGGGCCGGTGCGCTTCGGCGGCGAGTTGTGGGATGCGCGCGCGTATGGCGAGGCGGCGAATTCGAGCGTGAGCACCTCCGACATCAACGCGCTGGAGCTGGTGCAGGGGTATGTGAAGCTTGAACTCGGGGATTGGGCCAAAGGCGCAAAGGGCGGGAAAGGCCTGCTCACCGCCGGGCGCTTTACCATGGATATTGGTTCGCGGCGGCTGGTGGCGCGCAACCGCTTTCGCAACACGACCAATGCCTTCACCGGGGCCAATCTGGACTGGACGGGGCGGAACGGCGTGCGGCTGCAGGCGTTCTGGGCCATGCCGCAGATCCGCCGCCCGGATGATGCGCAAGGGCTGCAGGACAACCGCGTGAAGTGGGATCTGGAAACCACCGGCGTGCAGTTCTTCGGCGCGGATGTCACGCTGCCGGGCGTGCTGGGCGGCACGCTCGAAGGCTATGGCCTCCGCCTTGCCGAGCGCGATGGCGACAATCGCCTGACGCGCAATCGGCGGCTCTGGACCACGGGGCTGCGGCTGTTTGCCAAGCCCGCCACGGGCCAGTGGGACCACGATCTGGAAGCGGCGTACCAGTTCGGCACCGCGCGCAAGAGCACGGGGGCGAGCGATCTGACCGATCTCGATGTCTCGGCGTGGTTTGGCCATGCCGAGGCGGGCTACAGCCTTGCGGGTCGGTGGAAACCGCGCCTCGCCGCGCTGTTCGATGCGGCGAGCGGCGATGGCGGCAAGGCGGGCCGCTATGGCCGGTTCGATACGCTGTTTGGCGCGAGGCGCTCCGATTTCGGGCCGACCGCGCTTTATGGCGCGCTTGGCCGATTCAACCTGATCTCGCCGGGATTGCGGCTGGAAGCTGCGCCCGGCAAACGCACCGACGCGATGGTGACCTACCGCGCGCTGTGGCTGGAAAACCCGCGCGATGCCTTTGCCTCGACCAGCGTGAAGGATGCCGCCGGCGCGTCCGGCCGGTTTGCGGGGCACCAGATTGATGCGCGGCTGCGGCACTGGATCGTGCCCGATCTGCTGCAGGCGGAGACCGGGGGCGCGGTGCTGCTGAAGCACGGCGTGCTGCGCGTTGCACCCAATGCGTCGCCCACCGGCAACACGGTCTACGGCTATTTCGACCTGACGCTTGTCCTCTGACGGCGCTTGGCCAAGCGATCGAGCATCGCGTGCTTTTGCATCGCACTCGCGGCAGGCCACGCCATGATTTCCTCGATGGTGCGCGCGCAGCCCCGGCACAGGCTGCTGGCGGGATCCATCGCGCACGTTCCCGTGCAGGGGCTGGGCGGATCCAGGACCATCACGGGCGGAAAATCGGGCGGATGTGCATCGGACGAAGCATAGGCGCAGCGGGCCTGTTGTGGGAAGCCTGCAGTCACTCGCGCAATTTCCTTGCTTATTCACGCAATTGCGTTTAAGCGCTTCCGCAGCAAGACCGGCGAGCGGGATTTCCCGCCGCAGGCCCGGGCAAGCGTGAGGTGTGCTGAGACTGGCACATTCCGCCCCGGTCGGACGGCTGCGCTCCACCCGCTCCCCCATTCACGCATGGGTCGCATGATCGACCCCTTGCCCGAATGTCAGGCATCGCACGCCGACCGCTGGCGCGCATAAACCAAACAGGATTCCCATGTCTTATTTCAGCGACCTTGGCCTTGCCGAGCCGATTCTCCACGCGCTTGCCACCAAAGGCTATACCGACCCCACGCCGATCCAGCGCCAGGCCATTCCCGCGCTGCTCGAAGGCCGCGATCTGCTCGGCATCGCGCAGACCGGCACCGGCAAGACCGCCGCGTTTGCTCTCCCCTCGCTCCACCGCCTTGCCGCCGACATGAAGCCGCGCAAGCCCGCCTCGTGCCGCATGCTGGTGCTTTCGCCGACGCGCGAACTCGCCGCGCAAATCGCCGAGAACATGGCGGCTTATGCCAAGAACCTGCGGCTCAATGTCGATTGCGTGTTCGGCGGCGTGCCGGTGGGCAAGCAGGCCCGCCGTCTGGTGCCGGGCGTCGACATTCTCGTCGCCACCCCCGG
>CAIKKO010000026.1 GCA_903828025.1 uncultured Sphingomonadales bacterium | reverse complement strand
CGTGATCATCGCGCAGGTACGCGTGGGCCAGCACATAGTCGCCGATCTTCTGCGTGGGGCGCAGGCCGCCGCAGTGGCCGATCATCAGCCACGCCTCAGGCCTGAGGACGGCAAGGTGGTCGCAGATCGTCTTGGCGTTGGAGGGGCCGACGCCGATGTTGACCAGCGAGATGCCGCTGCGATCCGGCGCGACGAGGTGGTAGGCGGGCATCTGGTGCCGCCGCCATGCCGTGTCAGACAGCCGGGCGCGGGCGTTGTCGGTCGGCGCGTCGATGTGGAGCCCGCCCGCACCCGATAGTGCGACATAGTCGCCAGTGCCAAGCTGCTTGCCCGCCCAATCGACGAATTCATCGACATAGCGGTGGTAGTTGGTGAACAGGATATAGCGCTGGAAATCCTCGGGCGGGGTGCCAGTGTAGTGCGCCAGCCGGGCGAGGCTGAAATCGGTGCGCAGCCCGTCGAACAGCGAGAGGGGGATGGGCCCGTCGCCGATGATATATTCGCCGTCCGCGATCTCATCGCCGATGTGTGCGAGTTCGGCGGCGGGGAAGTGGCGGGCGAGCTCCTGCGGCCCGATCTGGCCCATCTGCGCGCCGAGGCTGCCATCGAGCACATAGGCGAAGGGGATCTCCTGCCGCGAGACCGCCACTTCGACCGTCACGTCGAACCCCTTGAGGATGATGCCGAGCTGTTCGGTAAGGTAGTCGGCAAACAAGGCGGGGCGGGTGACCGTGCAAGCATAGGTGCCGCGCTGGCTCAGCCGCCCGAACGAGTGGCCGGTGGGTTCGAGGCTGGGCTCGCCCGCGAAGTGGATGCGCAGTTCCGGATAGCAATAGCTGCCATCGTGGCGGCGCGCCTCGGGCGGCAGCGTGCCGTGCGCGGCGAACGCCACCACATCGGCCCTGAGCAGCGCGACGGCGGCGGTATAGATACGCGAAAGCTCGTCGAGCACGGAGGCGAGATGATCCATGCCCAAGGTCTTACCTGCGCGGCGTGACCTTTGGAAGTCGGCGCCGCCACCCTTATTGGCGGCGCTTCAGCACTTTGGTTGAAACGACGTGTCCGGCAAGATCCTCGGGGTAGAAATAGACCGGGCGGAGATCGCCGCGCGCATAGCGATCGACCTGATCGGCGAAGTGGGGTGAGGCAGGGTTGTTGCTCTCGCCGCCGATGCTGACCGCGCGGGCGCGGACTTTGGGGCCGAATTCGACGACGGCGACAAAGCTGTTGCCGCTGGTGCCGTACATGCGCTTGGTGCCGGGATAGCGGGCTGCTCCGAACGAGGCGAGGCTGCCCCAGTTGCCGCTGGCGAAGGGGATCGGCGTGCTCGGCTTGGCATCATCGAACACCTGAGTGATCGCGCCGGTATTGCGCTGGTAGCGGTTGATCTGGCTCCACGGCACCTGCCACGAGCCGAAATCGCTAACGAGCCGGTTCACCGCATCATCGAGCGCGGCGAGGCGCTGGGCATCGGTGATGCGGTTGTTCATCTGCTCCCACAGGCTTTCCTCGTCGCCGTCGCTTTGCGCCGCCACCCGCGCCCACAGCGCTTCGGCATAGCCGACCGCGAGGCTGGTGGCGGTGGAAGAGAGCGCCCACTTGTGGTCCCACCCGGCAAGCAGCTTGATCGGCCCGTCACGCTTGGCATCGGGCGCGGCGGCATGCGCGGCCATCAGCGAGGGCAGCAGGCGGTCGAACGCGGGGAGCCACGGATCGTAGGCGGCGGCCATCAGGCGTTCGAGGGTGAAATCCTTGCGTTCACTCAGCAGCTTGGTCGCATGGGCTCCGCGCGCGTTGTCGCCCACTTCGTCCATATAGCGCGGAAAGTCGGCCGCCTTGGGGCTGTCCGGCCCGGCGGCAGTCCACGGCGCGTTGTTGACGTTGAACACCCAGCCATTCGCCGGATTGAGCACATTGGGCAGGCTGGCGACGGGGGTGATCCCCTGCCAGCGCGCTGCCGGGTTGCTGCCATCGACGGGTTTGCGCCAGTCGAGGCTATTGTCGCGCACGGGTATGAATTGCGGGTGCAGATAGGCGATCTCGCCCTTGGTGTCGGCGAACAGCGTGTTGTTGCTCGAATTGGCCTGCAGCCCGGCCACCTTGAGGAAGCTCTTGAGATCGGCCGTCTTGGTGCGCAGATAGCTTTGCTCCAGCGCCGGAATCGGCCGGTT
>CAIKKO010000025.1 GCA_903828025.1 uncultured Sphingomonadales bacterium | reverse complement strand
GTCGGCTGCGGCCCTGCCGGGCTGGCCGCCAGTCTGGGCGCAAAGGCGCATGGCCTGCGTTTCGTCGCGTTGGATCAGGCGAGCCTTGGGAGATCGGTGGCCCATTACCCGCGCGGCAAGCTGGTGATGACCGCGCCAGCCGCATTGCCACTGATCGGTGAAGTGCGGCTTGGCGCAGTGTCCAAGGAAGCACTGCTGAGGTTCTGGCAGGATGTCTTGTGCCAGACGGGGCTAACGCCCCGGTTCGAGGAGCGTGTGCGCACGGTTGAGCAGGATGGCAGCGCATTTGTAGTCATATCGGACAAAGGCCATTACCGCGCGCGGCGGGTTCTGCTGGCCATGGGGCGGGGCGGCTCGCCGCAGCGGCTCGGAGTGCCGGGCGAGGATCTCGCCAAAGTTGTCTATCGGCTGAGCGATCCCGGCCAATATGCCGGACAAAGGGTGATGGTTATCGGCGGCGGCAATTCCGCGCTCGAGGCCGCCATTGCGCTGGCCGAAGTCTCGGGAACCACGGTCACGCTGGTCCACCGCGGCATTGACTTTGTGCGCACCCTTGCAGAAAACCGGCAGGTTGCCGAAGCGCTCGGCGCGGCCGGCACGATAGCCCTGCACCGCGAGGCCAGGCCCATCGCCATCACGCCGGATGCGGTCGAGATCGAAGGCCCCCATGGCCGCCAGATCATCGCCAACGACGCGGTCATTGCTTGCCTTGGTGGCACGCTGCCCCGCGAATGGCTGGCGCAGCTTGGCATAGCGGTCGAACGGCATCACGGGGGCCGCGCGCCCGGTTCATGAGCTCTGATCCGGCGACCGTTTAACCGCCATCAGCAGAGCATCCAGGTCATCGACATCGACTGGGTGCGGCTGATCATCAAGGCTGCCGCAGATCCGCGCGGCGTCCGAAAAGTCGTGTGATGTGGTATATCGGGACGGCGTTATCAGCGTGACCAGCGCGCAGCCGCGTGCGGCGTGGAGGCCGTTTCGCGAATCCTCGATGGCGATGCAGTCGGCGGGTTCGCGCGCGAGCCCGGTGAGGGCTTGCCGGTAGGCTTCAGGATCGGGCTTCTTTGCCTTAACGTCCTCGCCTGCCACGATAACCGGGAACCAGCTGTCCGCGTCCGGCCCGAAGCTGTGCCGCAGCAGCGCTTCCAGATTGGCGCGGCTGGTGGTGGTGGCGATGGCGAGCGCTATGCCGCGCGTGCGGGCCTCACCGATCAGACGCAGGACTCCCGGCCTTGGCACCACGGCCCCGGCGGCGAGAAGATTGGCGTAGATCGCATTCTTGCGTGGGTGGAGCGCCGCCACCAGCGCAGGATCAGGCGCAAGGCCGATCCCCGCCATGAACCGCGCGATCCGTTCCCGGCCCCCGGTCGTGGTCAGCAGCGCCGCGTAGTCCGCTTCGGACCAGTGCCACGGCAGGCCAGCCTCGGCAAAGGCCTGATTGAACGCGCAGCGGTGGGCTTCCTCGGTTTCGGCGAGCGTGCCGTCGACATCCCAGATGATCGCCTTGAGGCGCATCGCTCAACTCGCTGGCGGGGCGGCGAACACGCGGCTGGCGCGGATATCTTCGGCCTCGATGGTCGAGAGATCGTCCGCCGTCACCCCGCCCTCCGTGCGTTCGAACAGCCGCACCGCCTGCCGCAGCCGCGCGCGGTCAAGCGCGTTGCGCAGCGAGCGGGCATTGGCGAAATGCGGCTGGGTGCGCCGCCGTGCGAGGTAGTCGCCGAGCGCGATGCGGGCCGGATCGGAGAGGTGGTAGCCCATGCCGCCAAGGATCGTATCGGCAATCGCGCCGAGTTCGCCGTCGTCATAGTCGGGGAAGTCGATGTGGTGCGCGATGCGGCTGCGAAAGCCGGGATTGCTCGAAAAGAACGTGTCCATCCGGTCCGCGTACCCGGCGAGGATCACCACCAGATCGTCGCGCTGGTTTTCCATCACTTGCAGCAGGATCTCGATTGCCTCCTGCCCATAGTCGCGCTCGTTCTCGGGCCGGAAGAGGTAGTAGGCCTCGTCGATGAACAGCACGCCGCCCATCGCCTTCTTGAGCACGTCCTTGGTTTTGGGCGCGGTATGGCCGATGTACTGGCCGACAAGATCATCGCGCGTCACCGAAACAAGGTGCCCGCGCCGGACATAGCCGAGCTTGTGCAGAATGCCCGCCATGCGCAGCGCGACGGTGGTCTTGCCGGTGCCGGGATTGCCGGTGAAGCTCATGTGCAAGGTCGGCGCGGCGGTCGCGAGCCCGAGTTTCTGGCGCGCGCGGTCCACCAGCAGCAGCGCCGCGATTTCGCGGATGCGGCGCTTGACCGGGGCGATGCCGACGAGTTCGCGGTCAAGCTGGTCGAGCTCTTCGCCCAACCCGCTCGCCGCGAAATCGCCTTGCAGATCGACTGTTGCGGTCATCCGGATTCAGCTCGAGTACCGCTCGCCCTCGGGCTTGTTGGCGGCATAGGAACGGGTGGTATAGGCAATCTGCCGCCCGGCGCGCTCCTGCCGTTCGAGGCCGAAGCCGGGCTCGACAGCCGGGCGGTCGGTGATGAACGAGAGCCGTAGCGACTCCCAGCCATAGCTGCTGTCGAAAGCCGAAAGGCGGATGTAGTTCGCGCCCGCCTTGGCCGCGCGGCATTCGCCGAGCGCCATCATCACGCCCGCGGCATCGGGCACGTCGAACAGCGGAATGCCCCACATCTCCCAATAGGTGTTCCGGGGGTGCGGATCGTCGGTGTATTCGATGTTCACCGCCCAGCCGTTATCGAGGCAATATTGCACTTGGGCGAGGATCTGCTCATCGGTGAAGTCGGGCAGGAACGAGAACGTCCCCTGGGTAATGCGCATGGGTCTGGCTCCTCAGGCAGCGGTCGGCGTGGGGACGAAGTCGGCGGTGTCGGTCGAGGCGTAGTTAAACGAGACGTCTTTCCAGGTGTCGATCGCAGCCCGCAGCGGGCCGCACCAGCGCGCGGCGGCGGCGAGGATATCGGGCCCTTCGGCGAGATAATCGCGGCCCTCGTTGCGCGCCTGGATCATCGCTTCGAGCGCGACGCGGTTGGCGGTGGCGCCGGCCTGGATGCCCTGCGGATGGCCGATGGTGCCGCCGCC
>CAIKKO010000024.1 GCA_903828025.1 uncultured Sphingomonadales bacterium | reverse complement strand
TGGGGCCCACCGCCTCGAACGCGAAAGTCTGCTTTTTCGCCAGCGCGGGGCTTTCGATCCACTTGCCGTTCTCGAAATGCCGCGCCGGCGCGGTCACTTCGCGGATGTTGATTTCGGGGTTGAAATTGGTGGCGAAGTGCTGGCCGTGATCGCCGCCGTTGCAATCGAGAATGTCGAGCGTGCGGATCGTATCAAGCTTGTGCTTCTTGAGCCAGGTGGCGAACACCGAAGTCACGCCCGGATCGAAACCCGAGCCGAGCAGCGCGGTGAGCCCGGCGGCCTTGAAGCGCTCCTGATATGCCCACTGCCAGTGGTATTCGAACTTGGCCTCGTCGATCGGCTCGTAGTTCGCGGTGTCCATGTAATTGACCCCGGCGGCAAGGCAGGCGTCCATGATGTGGAGGTCTTGATACGGCAGCGCGAGGTTGACCACGAGCGCGGGCTTCAAGTCCTGCAGCAGTGCGGTGGTGGCCGCGACATCATCGGCATCGAGCGCATACGTCGCGATGGTCACGCCGGTGCGTTCCTTGACCGAGGCGGCAATCGCCTCGCATTTGGAAACCGTGCGGCTCGCGAGCGCGATTTCGCTGAAGATATCAGGGTTCATCGCCATCTTGTGGACGGCAACCGAACCGACGCCGCCTGCGCCGATAACAAGGACTTTGGCCATAGGGGGAACTCCGGTGTCGCGTTTTTCAGGATCGGCGGGCCGCGCCGCACTTCGGCCTGAGGCCTTAGGCCAAGCGTGCGACAAACCCAAGACCCTGCGAGTGCACTCGGTCTCGTGCCTGATGCGGGCGACACCGGAGTGACTTGATCCCGCAATCCGCAGCTTCTAATTGTGGTATATCAAAAAAGCATGAACTAAGAAGGAAACCTCATAGTGGCATCGGCAAAACGCGCGCATCCGCTCACCCGCTCCGTCGTGCGCAAGGGCACGGGCGTTGCCAACAAGCTGCTCGATCATGCTTTTGCCCTTGCTTTCCGGGGGCTTGTCTATGCGCAGATCTGGGAAGACCCCGAGGTCGATATGGAAGCGCTGCAGATCAGGCCAGACAGCCGCTTGATCGCCATCGCCAGCGGCGGCTGCAACGTGTTGAGCTACCTTGTGGCCGATCCCGCCGCGATCACGGCCGTCGATCTCAACACCGCACATGTCGCGCTGGGCAAGCTCAAGATTGCTTCGGCGCAGCATCTGCCAGGTTACGGCGCGTTCCGGCGCTTTTTCGCCGAAGCCGATCAACCCGCCAACATCGCCGCCTACCGCGAACACGTAGCCCCGCATCTCGATGAGACCACGCGGCGCTATTGGGAAGGCCGCGACCTTAGCTTGCGGCGGCGCATCGGCGGCTTCCGCAGGGGCATCTACAAGCGCGGGCTGCTCGGCGGGTTCATCGGCGTCGCGCATCTGTTGGCGAAAGTCTATCGCATTGACCTGCAGGCGATCCTTGCGGCCGGGAGCATCGAGGAACAGCGAGCCATTTTCGAGCGCGAGCTATCGCCCGTGTTCGACAAGAAGTTCGTGCGCTGGCTGACCGACCAGCCCGCCTCGCTGTTCGGCCTCGGTATTCCGCCCGCGCAGTTCGACGCGCTCGCGGGGGACCAGCGCATGGCCGAAGTGCTGCGGCGGCGTCTGGAAAAACTGGCCTGCGATTTCTCTGTCGAGGACAATTATTTCGCCTGGCAGGCCTTCTCGCGCGGCTATGGCAAGACTGCGACCAGCGCGCTGCCGCCCTATCTGCAGGAAGCCAACTGGGAGGCCGTGCGCAGCCGGGCTGGCCGGATTGACGTGCGCCATGCCAACCTGACCGAGCATCTTCGCGCCCTGCCCGCAGCCTCGCTCGATCGCTATGTCCTGCTCGATGCGCAAGACTGGATGACCGATGCGCAGCTGAATGAATTGTGGCGTGAAATCACCCGCACCGCGCGGCCCGGCTCACGCGTGCTGTTCCGCACTGCCGCCGAACCGAGCTTGTTGCCGGGCCGGCTCGATGATGCGCTGCTGTCGCAGTGGACCTATCACGCCGAAGCCAGCCTCGATTTTACCCGGCGGGACCGGTCGTCGATCTATGGCGGCGTGCATCTCTACGAGCTTGGCTGATGACGAGCGCGAAGTTGCAGGACGCCGGACAAAATGGCGGGCACGGGGCGCTGATGGACGCGATCTATCGCCGCCAGAAGCACATCTATGACGCGACCCGGAAGTTCTACCTGTTCGGCCGGGACCGGCTGATCGCCGATCTTGGCTGCGAGCCGGGGATGTCGGTGCTGGAAATCGGTTGCGGGACGGGCCGCAATCTCGCGCTGATCGGTCGGCGCTGGCCGGGCACGCAGCGTTACGGGATCGATATCTCGCGCATCATGCTCGATCAGGCGCGGCAGAAGCTGGGCGATCAGGTCCGGCTCGCACAAGGGGATGCGGGCGGGTTCGACGCGGCGGCGCTGCTTGGCGAAGCGCGGTTCGACCGGATAACGATTTCCTACGCGCTCTCGATGATCCCTTGCTGGGAGCACGCGCTGGCCCATGCGGCCACGCTGCTGGCCCCCGGCGGCGCGCTCCACGTGGTCGATTTCGGCGATCTGGGGGGACTGCCCGGCCCAATGCGCGCGGCGTTGCGGGCCTGGTTGCGGGTGTTTCATGTCAGCCCGAGAGGCACGCTGGTCCCGCTGGCGGGCACTTTGGCAAAGGCGCAGGGGCTCGTGCTCGAACACCGGCGCGGGCCGCTGGGCTACTACCAGATGGCTGCGCTGCGTCGCGGTTCGTAACGGCTGGGATGGTCGGACGGGGTATTCGTTCCTAAAAGGCGGCATGACCGAGCCATTGCCCCACTCCGCCGTGCCCAGTGAACCTCGTGCTCCGACCCGTGAGGGCGTGCTGCGCGCCGCTGCCAAAGTGGCCGCGCTGCTGCCGCAGACGCCGCTGCTGCCGCTCGAATTGCCCGGCGGCGCGACGGTGTGGTGCAAGGCGGAAAGCCTGCAGCCGATGGGTGCGTTCAAGATTCGCGGCGCGTGGCACCGCATGACCGACCTGACCGACAAGGAACGCGCGCGCGGTGTCGTGGCGGTTTCGAGCGGCAACCATGCGCAAGGCGTGGCCTGGGCGGCGCGGCGGCTCGGGATCGCGGCGACAATTGTCATGCCTTCGGATGCTCCGGCGATAAAGCTGTCGGAAACCCGGCGGCTCGGGGCCGAAGTCGTGCTTTATCAACGGCTGACCCAATCGCGCGATGCTATTGCAGCAGCGCTCTGCGCGGAGCGCGGCGCGGTCTTGGTCCATGCCTATGGCGACCCGTGGGTGATCGAAGGACAAGGTTCCATGGGGGTCGAAATGCTCTCGCAGATGGAATGCTTCGCGGGCGGCGCGCCGACGCGGATCGTTGCGCCTTGCGCCGGTGGGGGTCTCGTTTCGGGCCTCGCGCTGGCCTGCCCGGAAGCGGAAATCGTGCCGGTCGAGCCTGAGGGTTGGGATGACGTGCGGCGCAGCCTGGCAGGCGGCGCAATCGTGGGCGTCGGGTCCAATCCCCCGCCGACGGCTTGCGATGCGTTGCAGGCAATGACGACGTTTCCGATCAACTTTTCGGTCATGACGTCACACGGGATGCAGGGCGTCGCGGTGAGCGAGGCAGCGGTGCGCGCGGCGCAAGTCTATGCCTTTTCCAAGCTGCGGCTGGTGATCGAACCCGGCGGCGCGGCGGCGCTGGCGGCGGTGCTGAGCGGTCAGGTGCCGAGCGAGGGGCGCACGGCGGTGATCCTCTCGGGCGGGAATGTTGATCCGGCAGCCTTTGCGCAGGTGATCGCGCCGTTGTGATCGCCTCAGGCAAATAGGTTGCAATTGACAATTGATCTTGCCGTGGCCACGCTGATGAAAATCGGGTGGAGAGGGATCAATTCATGCAAAATCACATGCTGGCACCGGCCGTTGTGCTCGTGCTCTGGACCTTGGTCATGTTGTCGTGGCTGGCGATGACCCGGCTGCCCGCGCTGGGCCAGATGGGCGGGCTTGCGCAAGCCAAGCCGGGCGGCCGCGGGCAGGATCTTGAAGGAGTCATCTCCGATCAGATCAATTGGAAATCGCATAATTACACCCACCTGCTCGAACAGCCGACGCTGTTCTACGCGATCAGCGTGATCCTCGCGATCACTAGCGCGACTCAGACCGATGTGTGGCTGGCGTGGGGCTATGTGGGGCTGCGGATCGCGCATTCGCTGTGGCAGGCGCTGATCAACACCGTTCCGGTGCGCTTCTCGCTGTTCGTGATCGCGACCGTGCTGCTCGTCGTGCTTGCGGTGCGGGCGCTGGGCCAGACGCTCTAGCAATCTTGACCAAAGAAAAGGTGGACCTCACGATGACGGGCATGGACATTTTGAAGCCGGTGGTGGCGCTGGCGATCTGGACCATGGTGATGTGGGTGTGGATGTACGCCACGCGCCTTCCGGCGATCTCCGCACTGCCCAAGTCCGATGATCCTAACGCCGATGTGGGCTGGACAGGGGCCAAGCTGGAAGGCTTGCTCAAGCCGAGTACCCAGTGGAAAGCCCATAACTACAATCACCTGCACGAAGCACCGACTGTGTTTTATGCGGTGGCGCTGGTGCTAGCGCTGATCGGCCAGGGCAACGGGATCAACCTCACGATCGCGTGGGTCTATGTCGGCCTGCGCGTGGTCCACTCGGTGTTCCAATCAACCGTGAACAAGGTTGCGCCGCGCTTTGCGCTGTTTGCCCTATCCAGCCTCGCGCTGATGATGCTGGTGACTCACGCCGCAATTGCGGTGTTCACGCTTTAACTGTCTGATCCGAAACTTCGTTTCGGATAGCCTGTGCCGTCCCGCTCCCCCGCCCGGCCACCCATTCAGGGTACTATCGTGGGTGGCCCAATCTTGAGCAAATGGGGCGGGGGAGTTGGACAGCACAGGCTATCCGAAACGAAGTTTCGGATCAGACGCCAAAACAGATTGCCGATTCGCGTTGTGCAATGCACCTTCACACCATTCGACCAAGGAGACCCTGCCGTGACCCGCAAGATCCTGACCCTGCTTCTGCTCTCGTCTGGCCTCGCGCTGGCGGGCTGCGCCACCGCGCCCAAGGAATTGCCGCCCCAGCCGAGCGGTGCCGGCACCGGCACGACCACAACCATGCCGCCCGCGCCTCAGGCGATGGGCCCGGTGCCCGGCAGCCAGGCCGATTTCGTCGCCTCGGTGCTGGGCGACACGATCCTGTTCGATACCGACCGCTACAACATCGACACCGAGGATCAGGGCATCCTGCAGAGCCAGGCGCAGTGGTTGGCACGCTATCCCGCGCGCCGGATCACGATCGAAGGCCACTGCGACGAGCGCGGTACGCGCGATTACAACATCGCGCTGGGCGAGCGCCGGGCCAATGCGGCGAAGAACTATCTGGTGAGCGTGGGCATTGATGCTTCGCGGATCACCACGGTGAGCTATGGCAAGGAACGCCCGATCGCGCTCGGCTCGGATGAGGCAAGCTGGGCGAAGAACCGCCGCGCGGTGACGATAACCGTTCAATAAGCGGGTTTGGCCTTGGTGCCGGACCAGATGGGAAGTACAGGCGCTTAATGGCAAGGCACGGCAGATCGGCCGATTGGGGCTTCCCCCGCTGGCGCGGCTATGAAGGCGCGCGTGAGGCGGCGGCCGTGCGCCTATGCGACCGTTCGGGCTGCGACGCGCGGGGCGATTGCCCCGCGCCCAAATCGCCCAACAACCCGGACCGCTGGTATTTCTGCCCGCAACACGCGGCGGAATACAATTCCGGGTGGAACTACTTCGAAGGGCTCGACAAGGAAGAGGCCGAACTGCGCGAGAAGGCGGAGCGCGGCGACACCTCGGGCTACCGCCAATCGGCCTATGATGCCTGGGCCGGGCCGGGCGACGGCAGCCGCAGCCGCGACGAGATGCGCGCGCTCGAAGCGCTGGGGCTGGAAGCGGACGCCGATTTCGAAGCGGTGCGCAAGGCCTGGCGCAGCCGCGCCAAGGAAGTCCACCCCGATTTGCGCCCGGGTGACAAGGAAGCCGCCGCCGAATTCCTCAAGCTGCAGACCGCCTACGAAGTGCTGCGCGCGGCGGAAGAGCGGCGCGATTGGAAGGGGTAGCATATGTCGAACGTGAAATCAAAGTCGCGCAAGATAGACTAACGTCGCCAGCAGT
>CAIKKO010000023.1 GCA_903828025.1 uncultured Sphingomonadales bacterium | reverse complement strand
GTCATAGGCGCTCATGTCCTGGCCCTCGGCGACCCATGCGTCGAACACCTGCTGGCGGAAGTTCAGCGTCCAGTTGAAGCTGGGCGAGTTGTTGTAGACCAGCTTGGCATTGGGGATCACTTCGCGGATGCGGCGGACCATGCCGCCGATCTGGCCGATGTGGGGCTTCTCGGTCTCGATCCACAAGAGGTCCGCGCCGTTCTGCAGGCTGTTGATGCCGTCGAGCACGCAGCGGTCCTCGCCGGTGCCGGGGCGGAACTGGAACAGGTTCGAAGGCAGGCGCTTGGGGCGCATCAGCTTGCCGTCGCGGCTGATCAGCACATCGCCGTGGCCGAGCGTCGTCGCATCCACTTCCTCGCAATCGATGTAGCTGTTGTACTGGTCGGCAATGTCGCCCGGCTCTTTCACGAAGGCGATCTGCTTCGTCAGGCCCGCGCCGAGGCTGTCGGTGCGCGCAACGATGATCCCGTCATCGACGCCGAGTTCGAGGAAGGCGTAGCGCACGGCGCGGATCTTCGCGAGGAAGTCCTCGTGCGGCACGGTGACTTTGCCGTCCTGATGGCCGCACTGCTTTTCGTCCGAAACCTGATTCTCGATCTGGATGCAGCACGCGCCTGCTTCGATGAACTTCTTGGCCAGCAGATAGGTCGCCTCGGCATTGCCGAAGCCCGCGTCGATATCGGCGATGATCGGCACGACGTGCGTCTGATAGTCGTCGATCTTGTGCAGCAAGCGGTGCGTGTTGACCGCGTCCCTCGCAGCCTTGGCAGCGTCCAGCTCGCGGAACAGCATGCCCAGCTCGCGCGCGTCGGCCTGACGCAGGAAGGTGTAGAGCTCCTCGATCAGCGCCGGAACGCTGGTCTTCTCGTGCATCGACTGGTCGGGCAGCGGGCCGAACTCGCTGCGCAGCGCGGCAACCATCCAGCCCGAGAGGTAGAGGTAGCGGCCCTTGGTGGTGCCGAAGTGCTTCTTGATCGAGATCATCTTCTGCTGGCCGATGAACCCGTGCCAGCAGCCCAGCGACTGGGTGTACTTGGCGGGATCGGCATCATAGGCGGCCATGTCGGCGCGCATGATCTTGGCGGTATAGCGCGCGATGTCGAGCCCGGTCTGGAAGCGGTTCTGCAGACGCATGCGCGCCACCGACGCCGGATCGATGCCGTCCCAGGTGGCAGCGAACGGCGCAATCGCCTTGGCGGCTTCGTTGATGGTCTGAGAATACGTCATGGCACTGTCCTGCATGTTTTACTTCGATGACCAGCGGTTAGCCTCGCCCTGCACAACGCGAAACCCTTGGCGCGGTCATGTTGTCAAACTTTACAGAATATGCTTGTAAAGTTGTGCAGCCTTCACAGGATCAGACAAGCCCATGGAATCGCGCCCGCTCTACCTCGGCCCCCGCCTCAAGCGCTTGCGCCGCGAACTCGGCCTGACGCAGGCCGTGATGGCCGAGGATCTGGCAATTTCGCCCAGCTATATCGCGCTGCTGGAGCGCAACCAGCGCCCGCTCACCGCCGATCTGCTGCTGCGCCTCGCCCGCGCCTACAAGCTCGATGTCAGCGAACTCGCGGCGGAAGAACGCGATGATTACGCGCGGCGTCTGGGCGATGTGCTGCGCGATCCGATCTTTGCCGAGATCGACTTGCCCGCGCTCGAAGTGGCCGATGTCGCCACCAGCTACCCGGGAATCACCGAGGCCATGCTGCGCCTCCACACCGCTTA
Source organism: uncultured Sphingomonadales bacterium (assembly GCA_903828025.1). Classification (GTDB taxonomy): domain Bacteria; phylum Pseudomonadota; class Alphaproteobacteria; order Sphingomonadales; family Sphingomonadaceae; genus Novosphingobium. The sequence goes on along the minus strand of CAIKKO010000023.1, from coordinate 6,046 downwards.
TATGCGCGAGCAGCAGGCGCTCGCGGGCCTGCGCGGCGGCGCGGGCGGGGGCGATTCGGCTGATCCCCTCGCCGAAGCGCGCCGCTTTGTCGCGCAGCGCCGCAACTATTTCCCCGCGCTCGACAGCAAGGCCGAAGCGCTGGCGGAGGAGATCGAAAAGCTCGGCGGACTGCAGGAAGGCGGCCTCGCCGAATATCTGCGCAGTCAGGGTCTGCGCGTGCGCCTCATGCCCGCCGACGTGATGATGGACGCGGTGCGCCGCTATGATCGCCACGCCGAACAGCTGCTGATCGACGACACGCTCGCCCCGCAGGCCCGCCGCTGGCAGATGGCGCTGCACATCGCCTACACCGCGCTACGCCCGGAAATCGCGGCACTCGTGCGCGGGGAAAGCTTCGCCAGCGAGACCGCCGCGCAGCTCGTTCGCCGCGCGCTGGCGGCCTATGGCGCGGCGGCGCTGCTCATGCCTTACGAGCGCTTCGCCCGCGCGGTCGAGGCGCGCGCCTATGATATCGAGGCGCTGTCGGGCCAGTTCGGCACCAGCTTCGAGCAAATCGCGCACCGCCTCACCACGCTGAACCGCCCGGGGCAGGAGCGCGTGCCGTTCTTCTTCATCCGCGTCGACGGGGCGGGCAACGTCTCCAAGCGGCTCGACGGCGCGGGCTTCCCGTTTGCCGCGCACGGCGGCGGCTGCCCGCTCTGGACCTTGCACGGTACGTTCCGCCGCCCCGGCGATGTGCTGACCCAGTGGCTCGAACTCCCCGGCGGCGAGCGCTTCTTCAGCATCGCGCGCAGCGTAACCTCCGGCGGCGGCGGCCACGGCAAACCGTCGATCCTACGCGCCATCGCGCTCGCCTGCGCCGCCGAACACGCGCCCAAACTGATCTACGCGCGCGGGGAGCAGCCGCCTGCCACACCCATCGGCGTCACCTGCCGCCTGTGCAACCGCGCCACCTGCACCGCCCGCGCCGAACCGCCCCTCGGCCGCGAAATCCTGCCCGATGACTACCGCAAGACCGCCGAGCCGTTCACCTTTGCGGAGAGTTGAAAGAGGCGTCAGCCCCCCCTCACCACAAAGCGGGTTAGGTCACCCGTCCGGTGGCCTTGCTCCCGCCGCCGGTCAGAGCACGAAATCTCCCGCAACCGGTTGCGGCGCGCCAGCCGTCAGCCCGACCTGGATCGCGAAATCGGCGACATGATCGCCATTGGTATCGCCCTCGACCCAGGTCACGCCGTTGCCATCCTGCACGACATGAAGCTGCCCGGCCGCCGTGAACGCTGCGCTGCCGATGAAGGAAAACGCCTGGTTGCCCGCGAGCACCGTATTGGCATCAATGAGGGACACGTCGATCCTGTCCCCTTCGGCATGGCTGAAGTCGATGATCGTATCGGCATCGGCGCGCGTGGCCGCAGCCTCGCCCGGCCCGAACTCGAACCTGTCCGCGCCCGCGCCTCCGTCCAGGTAGTCCTTTCCCGTGCCGCCCCGGAGCGTATCGTTCCCATCGCCGCCGTACAGCATGTCGTTCCCGGCACCGCCCACCAGACTGTCGTTGCCCGCGCCGCCATTGAGCGTGTCGTTCCCCGCTCCGCCGTTCAGCGCGTCCTTGCCATCGTCCCCCCAAAGGTAATCGTTACCGGCAAAGCCCAGCAATTTGTCATTGCCTGCGCCGCCGTAAATCCAGTCGCCATCATTGCTGCCTTAGACCGTGTCGTCGCCGCCTCCGGCATGGATGCCCTGTGCCTCGTCACCGCCGGGGACGGCGCTGTTGACGAAATGGGCACCGCTGCCAAGCTTCAGGGTATCGGCAAAGTCGCTGAGCGTGATGGCGTAGTAGCCTTCCACCGCAGTGACCGTGGTCGCGCCGATGGTCCCCGCAGTGAACGTGACCGTTCCCCCTTTGAAGGCCGCGGTCAAATCGGCGGTCAGCGCGCTGGTGGCAGAGGACAGGTCCATCGAGATGACATCGGTTCCCGCCCCGCCATCGAACGTGTCCCCGCCATCGCCCCACAGAAAATCGTTGCCGGCACCGCCCATCATCACGTCGTGATTCTGGCCGCCATCGCTTGCCGCGCTGCTGCCCGAAATGAGGATATCATTGCCGTCGCCGCCGACCCGCGTGTCGCTGCCAGACCCGCCGACCAGATAGTCATCGCCCGCGCCGCCATCGAGCTTGTCATTCCCATCTTGCCCATAGAGCGAATCCCCGCCCCCCATTCCGGACAGCGTATCGTTGCCGCCCCCACCCTGAAACGTGTCATGATCATCGCCGCCGGTCGCGGTATCGGCAAAATTGGTCAGAGCAATCGTCCAGCCATAAAAGCCAGCGAAGGTGGCGTGGGCGAAGGTCGCGTTGTGCCCGGTGATCGCAAACGTCACCCCGCTCGCCGAGTTGCCGTGGGAAAGGTCGAGGTTGAGCGTATTGGAGGAGGAATAAGGACCGACGTCGCTCGCGGCTACGTTGAGCGCCCCGCTGCCAAACGCCAACCGTCCGTCGATCACGAAGGCCCCGACCCCGGTCAGCGTGACGCTCTCGATATTGCTGAACGTTGTATTCACGCTGAACCCGGCGGTAAAAGTGCCCGATGTGCCTGCGGCGTTGGATGCTGTCAGGACCAGGTTGCCGGAGTACTGCGTCGTTCCAAAATCAAAGACCAGCGTATCAATACCTGCGCCTCCGTCGACCGTATCGGTTCCCATTATCGGCAGGAACGTATCGGCTCCGGACGTGCCGGTCAGCGTATCATTGCCATCTGTGCCTTTGATTGTGGCCATTTCACGCTCTCCAATCCCCTATATTTGGGAAAAGGGTAAATCAGACAAAGCAATGGCATGCAACTGGCAACGCACAGGGGCCGTGTTTTCGCGGGCCAGCCAAATGGCAGTGGTTTGCACCAAGTCCGCGGCTTGCCCCCAGCCCCCCGGCCCGCTATCGGCGCACATCTTCCCCGCAGCCCGGAAAGCCCGCCCGCCTTGGCCAATCTCATCCCGCTTGCCGATATCGATCCCGCCCTCATCGAAGCCTTGCTCGATGCCGCGTTCGGGCCCGACCGGTTTGCGCGAACCGCTTACAAGGTCCGCGCAGGGACCGAATGGCTGCCCGCGCTCTCGTTTGCCGCGCTGGATGCAGACGATATGCTGGCAGGCACGATCCAGTGCTGGCCGGTGGCGCTGACCGATCAGACGGGCCGCAAGCATCCGATGATCATGGTCGGCCCGGTCGCGGTGCTGCCCGATCTGCAGGGCACCGGCTTTGGCAAAGCGCTGGTCACCGCCAGCCTCACCGCGATTGATCCGCGCGCGCCGCTGCCGCAAGTGATGATCGGCGATGCCGAGTATTATGGCCGGTTCTTCGGCTTTTCCGCCGCACACACGAGCGGCTGGAAGCTGCCCGGGCCGTGGGACCCCGCGCGCCTGCTGTGCCGCGCCGCCAATCCGGCGGTCCTGCCCCAAGAGGGCATGCTCGGCCCTTGGCGCGGCTGATCTGATCTGGCATCGCCGACAGGTGCCATATGAACCGCCGCCCCACCTGTCTGCCCTCTCGCTTTCGGACCTCGCCGACATCGTCGAGTCGCGCCGCCTGCCTGCGGTCGAAACGTGGACACCCACGCACATTGGCGAGAGCCACATGCGCATCGCGGCGGATGGCGCATGGTTCCATAAGGGCGGCCGAATCAATCGCCCCGCCATGGTCCGCGCCTTCTCCGCGCTGCTGACGCGGGACGACAGCGGCCAGCACTGGCTCGTCACCCCCGCCGAAAAGCTTGCCATCGCGGTGGACGACGCGGCCTTTCTGGCGACGGACATGGAGGTGCGGCAGGATGCGGCGGGCCGCCCGGTCATCGCGTTCCGGCTGAACACCGATGATCTCGTGCTCGCCGGGCCCGATCACCCCTTGCGCGCCGCTGGCACCCCGGACACGCCCGCGTACTACCTCGCGGTGCGCCACGGCACCGAGGCACGCCTCAATCGCAGCACTTATGGCCAGCTGATCGACCACGCGCTCACGGTCTCGCCGCCCGACACGCTCGCCATAGAGAGCCAGGGCGCGCGTTTCGGGCTGATCCCGGCATGAGCCTGCTTGCCCGCCTCACCGCGCTGTTCGAGGATGGCCATGCCCGCCCGGCGGACAAGGCCTACAGCGACTGGCGCCCCGTGGCGGATACCCCGCTGCGCGCCGCCGCCGTGCTTATCGCCGTGACCGACCGGCCCGATCACCCGGACGGCCCCGGCGTGCTGATGATCCACCGCCCCTCGCACATGCGCGCGCATCCCGGGCAAGCGGCGTTTCCCGGCGGCAAAGTCGATCCGGGCGAAACCCCGATCGAGGCCGCGCTGCGCGAGGCGCACGAGGAGCTGGGCGTCGACCCCGCAATGGTCCACGTAATCGGCGCGACCGACCAGTACCGCACCGGCACCGGCTATGACATCACCCCGGTGCTCGCGATGATCCCGCCCGATCTGCCACTGCAGCCCAATCCCGCCGAAGTCGCAGGCTGGTTCGAGCCGCCGCTCGGCCATGTGCTCGATCCCGGCAACCAGACCCGGCACGCGGCCGAATGGAACGGGCGCGCGGGGGAATATATCGAGATCCTGTGGCAGGAGCACCGCATCTGGGGCGTCACCGCCGGAATCATCGCCAACTTGGCGCGGCGGATGCGCTGGCATGGCTGAGGCACCTCTCCCCCCGACAGGCTGGACCGCGCGCGCCGATCTGGCCGCACTCGTTGCCGCGCTCGATCCGGCGGGGGAAGGCCTCGTGCGCTATGTCGGCGGCGCGGTGCGCGATACCTTGATGGGCCTGCCGGTGAAGGACATCGACATGGCCACCCCGCTCGAACCGGCAGAGGTCATCGCGCGGCTCACGGCGGCGGGCATTCGCAGCGTGCCCACCGGTCTCGCGCACGGCACCGTGACAGCCGTGCTCGCGGGCGGCCCGGTCGAGATCACCACTTTGCGCCGCGACGTTTCGACCGATGGCCGCCATGCCACGGTCGCCTTCTCGCGCAGCTGGCAGGAGGATGCCGCGCGGCGCGACTTCACGATCAACGCGCTCTATGCCGATCCGCGCGACCTGAGGGTCTATGACTACTTCGGCGGCCTAGCCGATCTGGCCGCGCGGCACTTGCGCTTTATCGGCGAAGCAGAAGCGCGCATCCGCGAGGATTACTTGCGAATTTTGCGCTACTTCCGCTTTCAGGCGCGCTTCGGTTCGCTGCCTGCGGACCCAGATGCCGAGCAGGCCTGCGCCGCGCTCGCGCCGGGCATGAAGGGCCTTTCGCGCGAGCGGATCGCCAGCGAGCTGATGGCGCTGCTCGCGCTGCCCGATCCGGCCCCGACCGTGGCCCGCATGGCCGAGCTTGGCGTGCTGCGCGAAATCCTGCCCGAAGCCGATCCCGCCGCGCTCGCCCCGCTGATCGCTGCCGAGGCGGCCCAAGGCCTCGCGCCCGAAGCGCTGCGCCGGTTTGCCGCATTGCTCCCCGCCGATCCCGCCGTTGCCGAACTCGTCGGCGCGCGGCTGCGGCTCAGTATCGCACAGCGCAAACACCTCGCGCTCGTCGCCGCGCGCACCACGCCAGAAGCCGACGCCCGCGCCTTGGCCTACCGTGTGGGCCGCGCCGCAGCGATCGACCGGCTGCTCCTCACCGAAGCAAGCTGCGCGCCGCTCGATGGCTGGGATATCCCGCGGTTTCCGCTGAAGGGCGGTGCCGTGGTGGCGCGGGGGGTGAGCGCCGGGCCGGAGGTTGCTCGCATCCTGCGCGCGGTGGAAACTGAATGGGTCGCAAGTGGGTTTGATGATACGCAAACAGAAAAATTTCTTTTGTCTGCAATGAATTTTATCAAATGACTACTCAAAGGCACTCGGCATCCACCAAAAGTTTTAGTTGACTCTGCAATTTAGAACTTTAGGCCGCGTTGACAAAAGTCTTCAACCATAGCCGTGCAGCTGCGAGATTGAGGAAGCTTTCGAACGACAAAACGGTTTTGTCATAGCGGGTGGCAATGCGGCGCTGCTGTTTCAGCTTGCCAAACATTCGTTCGACGCGG
>CAIKKO010000022.1 GCA_903828025.1 uncultured Sphingomonadales bacterium | reverse complement strand
CCGCGCGATGGCCTCCAGCTTGTCCCCCGGCAGCGCCGCAGCCTGCCCGGTGAGGCCGGTTTCGCGCGCGGTGACCGCAACCGCGGCCGCATTGTCACCCGACAGGATCGAAGCCGCGATGCCCAGCGCGGCCAGTTCGGCCAGCGCTTGCTTCGCATCGGGCCGCAGCCGGTCGGCAAACCCGATCACCCGCACCGGCCCCGCACCGATGGCCAGCGCCGCCGCCGTCCCGCCCGGCGCGCTCGGCCGCCCGAGCGACACCGCCAATCCCATTGATCCGCCATTGGGCCAATGCCCCGCAACCCCGCGCCCCGCCGTCTCGCGCACACCCTCGATCTCCGCCGCGCGCACCCCGCGCGCGCCCAGCGCCAGCGCCAGCGCCTGCGACAACGGATGGCGGCTGTGGCTCGCCAGCGCGAGTGCGACTGAAGCCTCCTCCGCCGACAGCGCATCGAGCACCGCCGGATCGGGCACGGGCCGCCCCATCGTCAGCGAGCCGGTCTTGTCGAGCAGCACGCGGTCGACTTTGGCGAGCCGCTCCAGCGCCGCGCCGTCCTTGACCATGATCCCCTGCCGCAGCATCGCGCCCGCCGCGACGACTTGCGCCACCGGCACCGCGAGGCCGAGCGCGCAGGGGCAGGTGATGATCAGCACCGCGATGCCCACGACCAGCGCCTGATGAAAGCCCGCCCCCGCGATCAGCCACCCGGCAAAGCTCAGCGCCGCCAGCGTGTGCACGGCGGGCGCATAGAGCCGCGAGGCCCGGTCGGCGAGGCGCACATAGTTCGAGCGCGCCTGCCCCGCCGCTTCCATCGCCTGCGCAATTTCGGCAAGCGCAGTGCCCGCCCCCGCCGCCGTCACGATCACATCGACCGGCCCATCGAGATTGAGCATGCCTGCCAGCACCCGCTTCCCCGGCCCGGCGGGCACCGGCGCGCTCTCGCCCGTCAGCAGCGATTGGTCGAACCGGCTGGTGCCGCTGGCGATCTCGCCATCCGCCGCCAGCCGTTCGCCCGCCGCCACGCGCATCAGCATGCCCGGCGCGAGCGAGGCCGCGATGGCCCAGCGCAGCGCGCCGTCTGCTTCGATCACCATCGCCCCGCTCGCCGCCTGGCGCAGCAGCGCCGCCACCCCGGCGCGCGCGCGATCCCGCATCATCGCATCGAGCGCGCGCCCCGCGAGCAGGAACAGCAGCAGCATCAAGGTGCCATCGAACCACGCCTCCTTGCCGCCCGTCAGCGTCTCGTAAAACGACAGGCCCGTCGCCAAGGTCACGCCAATCGAAATCGGCACGTCCATATTGGTGCGCCCGCGCCGCAGCGCGCCAAGCGCCGAGCGGAAGAACGGCTGCCCCGCATAGAGGATCGCGGGCACCCCGATCAGCGCCGAAAGCCAGTGGAACAGCGTCCGCGTGCTGCCATCCGCGCCCGACCACACGCTGACCGAGAGCAGCATCACGTTCATGCACGCAAACGCCGCCACCGCCAGCGGCGCGAGCAGCGGGCGGACGGCTGAGACGGGCTCCTCGCTCATCTCGCGCGGCTGCGCGGCAAAGCCTGCACCGGCGAGCGCGGACACCAGTTCGGGGATGTCGGCGCTCGCGGTGTGCACCACCTCGACACTGCGCGCGGTCAGGTTCGTGCGCGCCGTCACCACGCCGGGCACCGCCATGAGCGTGCGCTCGACTTTGCCCATGCAGCCCGCGCAGTGCATCGTCGGCACCGCAAGCACGCTGCGGCTGGTTGCAGCCGGGATCGTGAGCGCGGGGATCACAGCGCGTCCTTCTCCGCATGCCAGACATGGCCGCGATCCCGCACTTCCACCGCGACATGCCAGCGCCCGCCGGGCAGCGGCGCTTCATAGGTGCCGGGTGCGATTTCCTTCGCCGCCAGCAGGACCGGGGGAACGCTCGCCCCCAGCGGATGGTCTGCTTGCGCGTGCACCTCGGCGCCCTGCAGCGGCGCACCGCTGGCGTCGCGCACCGTGAAGCGCACCGCGCCGTCTGGCCCGCGCGCCAGATCGAGCGTCCAGCCCAGCGCCTGATCGGCCTTGGCCTCGCCCAGCAGGCGGTTGAAGCCCTGGCTCGCGACATAGGAGTTTTCCACCACCACGCCGCTGAAGGTCGAGACCGCAAGGTCCGCGAGCAGCACGTTGACCGCGATCACCACCCCGAAAAAGCTCACCATGACCAGCGCCATGTGCTTGCCGGTAAAGGGTTTGGGCGCGGTTGCAGGACGGGTCATCACTTGCTCTCCTCTTGCTCGTGCTCGTGCCCGTGCTCGTGCTCGTGCTCGTGCTCGGCTTCCGGGGCCATGAACTGCGTTTCGCGCCGCGCCGCGCCGCCTTCGTGATCGGTCGCGCGGGCGATCAGCGTGAAGTCCTGCTGGTGCGCCTGCCCCGCCGGGACCACGGCATAGAGCCGCAGGCGCTGGGTGCTGTCGGCGGGCACGGTGACGGTCAAGTCCGGGCGGGCTGCGGTGGGCGCCATGTCGTCCGAATAGAGCGCCGCGCCGCCCAGTCCTTCGGCGCTGATCCGCAAAGTGCGCGGGCGGTCCTGCATATTGCGCAAGTTCACCGTGAAGGCATTGCGCACCGCCCCGCCCGAAAGCTGGACGAATTCGGGGTTGCGCTCGCGCGCCACCGACAGCGTCAGCCGTTCGCGCGCGCCGAGCAGGAACAGCAGGCCAAGGCCAATCCCGCCCCAGATCGTGAAATAGACCAGCGTGCGCGGGCGAAACAGCACTTTGAGCGCGCTGCGCGCGGGCTTGCCCTGCATTTCCAGATCGGCGTCGATCAGCGTGCAATAGTCGATCAGCCCGCGCGGCCTCCCGACCGAGGCCATCGCCCGGTCGCAGGCATCGACGCACAGCGCGCAGGTGATGCAGCCGATCTGCGCACCCTCGCGGATGTCGATGCCGGTGGGGCACACCGCCACGCACTGCTTGCAATCAATGCAGTCGCCCAGCGCGGTTTCGGCCTGCACCGCCTCCTTGAGCGAGCCGCGCGGCTCCCCCCGCCAGTGCTTGTACGTCACGGTGAGCGAGTTTTCGTCGAGCATCGCGGTCTGGATGCGCGGCCAGGGGCACATGTAGATGCACACCTGCTCGCGCATGAACCCGCCGAGCCACAGCGTCGTGAAGGTGAGGATGCCGGTCGCGCCATAGGCCGACGTCCCCGCCATCCCCGACCAGAACGCGCGCTGCAAAGTCGGGGCATCGGCGAAGTAGAAAATCCACGCGCCGCCGGTGAAAAACGCGATGCCGAGGTAGATGCTCCACTTGAACAGCCGCCGCGCCAGCTTGGCCGGGCCCCACGGCGCTTTCTGCAAGCGCAGCTGCGCGTTGCGGTCGCCGTCGATCAGCCGGTCGACATGCTGGTAGAGGTCGGTCCACACCGTCTGCGGGCAGGCATAGCCGCACCACGCGCGCCCCACCGCGCTCGTCACCAGAAACAGGCCGATCCCTGCCATGATGAGCATGCCGGCCACGAAGTAGAACTCCTGCGGCCAGATCTCGATGG
>CAIKKO010000021.1 GCA_903828025.1 uncultured Sphingomonadales bacterium | reverse complement strand
CGCAGTTCATCCAGCGCTTCGTCGACAAGGGCGTGGCCTGGGCGCACCTCGATATCGCGGGCACCGTGTGGGTCGATAAGCCCGGCACGACGCACGACAAAGGCGCGACCGGCTTCGGCGTGCGGCTGCTGGACCGCTACGTGCGCGACGTCCTGGAAGCGTAATGCCGAAGATGCGCCGCAAGGCGGACTTGCCGAGCAAGCTCTGCGCCGCCTGCGGCCTGCCCTTCACGTGGCGCAAGAAGTGGGAGCGGGACTGGGACAGCGTGAAGTTCTGTTCGGATCGCTGCCGCAGCGGCAAGGGCAAATCGGGCTGATGCGCGTCGATTTCTACCAGCTTTCGCGCGATCCGGCCGAGCTTGTGCTGCCCAAGCTGGCGCAGGGCACGCTGGCGGCGGGTGAGCGGCTGCTGGTCGTCTCCGAAGATGCGGACCAACTCGAACGGATCGGCGAGGCGCTGTGGACCCGGCTGCCCGAAACGTTTCTGGCGAACGGCCTCGCGGGCGGCGAGCACGATGCGCGCCAGCCCATTCTGCTTTCCCACGCGGCCGAGCCTGCCAACGGAGCGCGCTATCTCGCGCTGGCGGACGGGGTGTGGCGCGATATGCCGGAAGGCTGTGACGCGGCGGAGCGGGTGTTCCTGCTGTTTCCGCCCCAACGTATCGACGATGCGCGCGGGGCCTGGCGCATGCTAGGGGCGCGTGAGGGCGTGGAGCGCAAGTATTGGCGGCAGGAAGGCGGCAAGTGGCTGCAGGGGCCGTAATTGCAGCCCGCCTTGCAGTGCAGCAATTTCCCGGCTACGGGCGCGCCCAACGCTAACAAGCGATCTCGCCCAAAACCCACGCAAGGAACATCCCATGGCGGTTACCCGCACCTTTTCGATCATCAAGCCCGACGCCACGCGCCGCAACCTGACCGGTGCGGTCACCAAGATGCTGGAAGAAGCCGGCCTGCGCGTCGTCGCTTCCAAGCGCATCCACATGACCCGCGAACAGGCCGAGGGCTTCTACGCCGTCCACCGCGAGCGTCCGTTCTTCGGCGACCTCGTTGAATTCATGATCTCCGGCCCGGTCGTGGTGCAGGTGCTCGAAGGCGAGAACGCCATGCAGCGCAACCGCGACGTGATGGGCGCGACGAACCCGGCGAACGCTGAACCCGGCACGATCCGCAAGGAACTGGCCGAATCGATCGAGGCCAACTCGGTCCACGGTTCGGATTCGGACGAGAACGCCGCGATCGAGATCGCCTACTTCTTCAAGCCGGAAGAAATCGTCGGCTGAACCAAGCCGTCACACAGTTACAGAAGGCCGCTGAAGCGATTCGGCGGCCTTTTGTTTACCTCAGAATTCCATGATCGCCGCGAGCTTGCGCGGCGCGACCGAGAGCCAGCTGCGTTGCAGCCGCTCGGCAATGTCGTCCCAATCGGTATCACCCAGATCGAGCCGCACGCCGATCCAGCCGTCACCGAAATAGCTGGGGCGGTAGAAGCGTTCCGGGTCGCCTTCGATCAGCTGTTCCTGCTCGTCGAGCCCGCTGATCTTGACCAGCAGCGCGGTCTTGCCGTCGCCGTGGTGGTCCACGCTGACCCAGGCGAACTTCTTGCCCTTCTTGATGCCGAAGCAGGGCATGCCGTGGCTGAGCGTTTCCTCCGCTTCGGGCAGCGCCATGGCGCGCTCGCGCACTTTGCCGACGAGAAATGCCGGGTCGGCCTCGCGCGTCACCAGTTCGGCGAGGCAGCGGGCATAGAGCTGATGCTCGGCGATCAGCACCCGTGCGGCGAGGGTGTCCGCTGTGTCGCCTGAGCGGACCGCGACCGGGATTTGGCCGAGGATCGGGCCTTCATCGAGATCGGCGGTGACAAGGTGGACGGTGCATCCCGCGTGGGCATCGCCAGCATCCAATGCGCGCTGGTGGGTGTGCAGCCCGGTGTATTTCGGCAGCAGCGAGGGGTGGATATTGACCATCCGCCCTTCCCAACGCCCGACGAATTCGGGGGTAAGAATGCGCATGTAGCCCGCCAGCGCGATATACTGCGCCCCGGCCCGAAGCACTTCGGCTTCCATCGCGGCATCGTGTTCGGCGCGCGGCAGGCCTTTGTGCGGGAGCGCGAAAGTGGGCACACCCTCCGCCTTGGCCAGCGCGAGCCCGCCCGCATCGGGGGCGTTGGACAGCACCAGCACGATCTCGAACTGGCATTCCGGCAGGCGGCTGGCATAGAGCAGCGCAGCCATGTTGGTGCCGCTGCCCGAAACGAATACCGCGATTTTGGCGCGGCTCACTGTGTCCTCCCCATTTTCGTCGCAGACGCAAATGGGGAGGTGGCCCGCCGCAGGCGGGTCGTAAATGCGGCGAGGAAGAACCCCTCCGTCAGCCCTGCGGGCTGCCACGTCCCCATTTGTGCTGCGCAAAAATAGGGAGAATTGAAACTAGCCGACATGAACCGCTTCCCACGCCGCGCGCGCGGACCAGGCCTCGGCGCTGCCGAACACGGTGCAGCCCTTTTCGCCCGCCACCACGGTGCCGATGGGGAACGCGGTTTCGCCTGCAGCGGTCAGGTCGGCGATCAGGCCAGCGGCTTCGTCAGGCGCAACCGCCAGCACCATGCCGACGCCGCAATTGAACGTGCGCGCCATTTCGCCTGGCTCGATCTGGCCTTGCGCCTGCAGGAACGCCATCAGGCGCGGCTGTTCCCACGCATCGGCGTCGATCCGCGCATGGAGCCCTTTGGGCAGCACGCGCGGCACGTTTTCCAGCAGCCCGCCGCCAGTGATGTGCGCCAGCGCGTGGATGCGGCCTGACCTGATGAACGGCAGCAGGCTCTTTACATAGATGCGCGTCGGCTCGATCAGGTGGTCGATCAGCAGCCGCTCGTTGTCGAACAGCGCGGGCCGGTCCAGCTTCCAGCCTTTGTCGGCGGCGAGGCGGCGCACCAGCGAATAGCCGTTGGAATGGACGCCCGAGGAGGCAAGGCCGATCAGTACATCGCCTTCCGCCACGCGGTCGCCGGTCAGCTGCTCACCGCGCTCGACCGCGCCAACGCAAAAGCCCGCAAGGTCGTAGTCACCGGCGGCATACATGCCCGGCATTTCCGCCGTTTCGCCGCCGATCAGCGCGCAGCCGGCCAGCTTGCAGCCATCCGCGATCCCCGCCACCACGCGCTCGGCCACGCCGGTATCGAGTTTGCCGGTGGCGAAGTAATCGAGAAAGAACAGCGGCTCGGCGCCCTGCACGATCAGATCGTTGACGCACATCGCCACCAGATCCTCGCCGATCCGGTCGTGGCGGTTGTGATCAATGGCGAGCTTGACCTTGGTGCCGACCCCGTCGTTGGCCGCGACCAGCAGCGGGTCGCTATAGCCCGCCGCGCGCAGATCGAAGAAGCCGCCAAAGCCGCCCAGCTCCGCATCTGCGCCGGGCCGCGCGGTCGATTTGGCGAGCGGGCCAATCGCCTTGACCAGCGCGTTTCCGGCGGCGATCGAGACACCGGCT
>CAIKKO010000020.1 GCA_903828025.1 uncultured Sphingomonadales bacterium | reverse complement strand
GGCGCGGATGGCTGCCATAAGGCGGGCGCACCGCGATTTCGCCCATGGCATCGGTGAGCAATGTGGGCAGATCGGCGGGATCGACCGGCAGCGCGCTGCCTTCCGACGCGCCGCGCCACTGCTCTATAAACCCCGCGAGCGCCCGGCCATCTGCCTCAGCCCAGATGCGCGTGCCGCACAGCGCTTCTGCCGTTTCCGCCAGCCGGTCGAGCGCCGCGCCAAGCGGTTCCGGCGCGCCATTGCCCATCAGCGGCGCGAGCAACAGCCCGGCACGGTTCCACCATTCAGCCAGCCCCGGAAAGGCCTTTTCCTTCGCAGCGATGGCCCCGCGCACGGCATCGAGCCCCGGCCCGAGGCGCGGTCCGCGCAGCACGAGATCGAGCTGGCGCACACGTTCGAGCCACTCGGCGCGTTGTTCGCCGCTCTGCACCAGCGGATGGCCGAGCAGCGCCAGCAACGCGACCGGCGCGGCGTGCGATGCAGCGACATCGGCAAGCTGGAGGAACAGCCGCCCCGCCGGGGTCTGCGGCAGCGGACGGCCAGCCGTGTCGTCAGCCGCGATGCCCCAGCGCTCCAGATGCGCGACCAGCCGCTGCGCCAGATCGCGATCGGGCGTGATCACCGCCACGCGCCGTTCGGGCACCGCCAGCGCCTGCCGCACCAGCACGGCCACCGCTTGCGCTTCCTCCTCGGGATGCGCGGTCTCCATCAGGCGCACACCCGAAAGGCGGCGCGCTTCGGCGGGCAGTTCGGCCCAGATCGTGCTCGCGTCGGGCGGCAGAAACAGGTTCGAGATCGCACGGCTGCGTGCGGGCGGCGCGGCCGCTGGGCCGGAGCGATGCCAGGGCTGGACTTCCCCGCGCGCGATCCCCATCCGCGCGAGCAGCAGCTTGAGATGATACTGCGGATGCGTCACCACGTCGCCGCGCGCGAACACGGGCTCGTCCGGGCGCTCGGTGCTGCCCGCCACGCCGAGGGCGTCCCACACGTCGTCCGCCAGCGTCAGATCAAGATCGGGCAGGATCACCGCGCCCTGCGGCAAATCAGCCACCGTGCGGAGCAGGCGCGCGACTGCCGGAGCCGCCGACGTGACCCCCGCTGCCACCACCGGACGCGCGGGCGGCTGCTCGCGCCAGCGCGCCGCGACAGCCCCAAGCAGCGCATTGCGCCGCTCGGGCGCGTCGATCTCGCCCAGTTCGCCGCAGCGGTGCCGCCACTTTGCCAGCACCCGCGCAAACTGACCGGTGCTGCGCTGCCAATGCTCGGACAATTCCTTGACCACGCCGATGAACGCTTCATCGAGCAGCCGTTCGAGCGGCACATCCTCCACCGCCAGCCGGTCCATGCTTTGCGACAAGGCCCGCGCCTGCCGCAGCAGCCCTGCGGCAGACGTGGTCCGCGTATCGGGATCGGCGCGGAGCATGTCCGCGATGGCGAGCAGCCGCGCGACGGGATCGGCGGCCGGCGGCAGCAATGCTCCGCCGCCCAAGGGATCGAGCAACGGCCCCAGCGTCTCGTCGAGATCGAGATCGCCCACCACCACCATGCGCGGCAGCAGCAGCCCGCGCCGCGCGGAAGGATCATCCGCCCCGCTCGCGCGCACGAACGCCTCGGTCACCGTGCGCACGGTGCGGCGGCTCGGCAGCAGCAACGTCAGCCGCGCAAGGCCGAACTGGTCCTCATGGTAGCGCGGGATCAGCCCCGCCACGAGCGCATCGGCAAATCCGCGATGCGCAGCGATCGAATATAGGCTCGGTTTGCGATCAACCACGTCGGAGTGCGGCTTCGGTCGGTGCGATCATGTGCGGCGCGCCGACTTCGAACCACAAGCCGCTATGCGAAATGCCGTAGAGCCGTCCCTCCTCGATCGCCCGGTTCCACAGCACCCCGGTCGAAAACGCGCCCTCGGGCGCATCGCGCAGCAACCGCTGCGAGACCAGCTGAATGCCGGTAAAAATAAACGGCGCGACCCGGCCGGACTTGCGGCGGGAAATCACGCCCAGCGGATCGAGATGGAAATCGCCGCGCCCCTCATAATTGAACGCACGCGCATGGCTGACGAGCAGCAGCAGCGCGTCCATGCGCGCCGGGTCCCAGGCAGCACTCAGCGCAGCGAACACATTTTGCGGCCCGTCGAGCCAGACATTGTCGCTGTTGAGGCAGAAGAACGGATCGGCGGCGATCAGCGGCAGCGCCTTGATCAGCCCGCCGCCGGTTTCCAGCAGTGCCTCGCTCTCGTCGGAAATCGCGATCTCCGGGGCTTTCCGGTTGGAAAGGTGCGCCATGATCTGCCCCGGCAGATAATGCACATTGACCACCGCGCGCGCCACGCCCGCTTCGGTCAGCTTGTCGAGGCAATGGTCGATCAGCGGCCGTCCATCGACCCGCACCAGCGGCTTGGGCCGCGTGGCGGTGAGCGGGCGCATGCGCTTGCCCAACCCTGCGGCGAGGATCATGGCCGCTTTGCTGGCCAAGGGCGTATCCGGCGCGCTCACGCTTCGAACTGCCCGCCCAGCGTTCCTGCCGGATCGCGCAAGGCTGCGGGGATATGCGTATCGAACCACCGCGCCACCGGGGCAAGCGCGGGATGCGCGAGATCACGCTCCAGCAGCGCCCAGACGCGCGGGATATACTCCAGATAGCGCGGCTTGCCGTCGCGCTTCCACAGCCGCACGAAAATGCCCACGATCTTGGCGTTGCGCTGCGCGCCGAGCCGCGCATAGTCTTCGGCAAAGTGCGCGTCGGTGCCGCTTTGTGCGATATAATAGTCGAGCATCGCTTGCTCCAGCGCCGGGTCGACATCACGCCGCGCGTCCTGCAGCAATGAGGCGAGATCGTAGGCCGCATGGCCGACCAGCGCGTCCTGAAAATCAAGCAGACCCTGCTTGTCGAGCCCGCCTGCGAGCATGATGTTCTCGGCGTGGTAATCGCGCAGCACCGTCACGCCCGGGCGTTGGCGCGAAAGCAGCGGCCCGAGCGCCGCTTCCCATGCCTCGATCCAGCCTTGCACATCGACAGCAAGACCCTGTGCCCGGCAATACCAATCGACAAACAGCCGGGCCTCGCGCTGATATTCGGAGAGCGAGTAGTGCGTGAACGGCCCCGGCGGCAGGCGATGCAGCTGCAGCAGCGCATCTATGGCATGGCGGTAGACCTCGCTCTCGTCCTGCGGCCAGGCATCGAGATACTCGCGCATGCGCACCTCGCCGAAGTCCTGCAACAGCACGAAGCCCTGTGCGACATCCTCGGCAAAGATCTCCGGCGCGCGCAACCCGTTGGCATCGAGCCAGCGCGCGGCGCGCAGGAACGGCTCGGGGTCCTCCCCCGGCGGCGGCGCATGCATCAGCATCGCGGTTTTGCTGCCATCGCGCAGGCGAAAATAGCGGCGAGCCGAAGCGTCGCCGGGAATCGGTTCGATGGCCGCGCTTCCCCAGCCTGCGGCGGCAAGGAACGGTTCGGCTAAAGCGGGTATGGTCAAGTCCATCCCCCGCGCTCTAGCCAATCAGGGCCCGGCTCGACAATGGCGACGCGTCCGTTTTCCAAGATTTCCATCCGGATCGAAAGGCAGGCCGCCTCATGTGCGAAGCCGCCTGCGTGTTCGGGCCATTCGGCGATCAGTGCAGCATCGGCGCGGTAGTCGTCGAGCCCCAGTTCCTCGATCTCCTCTGGGTCTTCCAGCCGGTAGAAATCGGCATGGACCACGCGCAAGCTGATGCGCGGCGGATCATAGACCTCGATGATCGCGAAGCTCGGGCTCGGCACTTCGCCGGGATAGCCCAGCGCGGCGATGATCGCGCGCGCCAGCGTGGTCTTGCCGGCTCCCAGCCCGCCGGTCAGCGCCACCACGTCACCCGGACGCAGCGCTTCCGCGATGCGGATACCAAGCCGCGCGGTGGCGGCCAGATCGGGCAGCGGAATGAGCCCGGCCTGCGTCACGGCAACACCACGACCGCGCTGGTGCCCTGCCCCTTTTCCGAGAGCAGTTCAAACGTACCGCCATGCGCGGCGATCAACTGGCGCACCAGCGGCAGGCCCAGCCCGGCGCGGCGTTCGACCGTGCGGCCATCGGCGCTGATCTTGAGGCCTTCGAGCGAGCGCGCGAGCTGGCCCGGCTCCATGCCAATGCCGTTGTCCGAGACAACGACTTGCAGCCCGCCCTCCTCTTTGCCGCCTCCCCCTTTGCCGACTTTGCGGCGCGCCGCTTCGACCAGAATGCGCCCGCCTGCCGGGGTTGCGGCGATGGCGTTGTCGATCAGTTGGCCGAACACGCGCCGCAAGCGCCGCTTGTCGCCGGTCGCTTTGCCGACCGCCGCGCTGCCCCTGAGGTCGAGCGTGATCTGCGCTTCCTGCAGCCGCTCGGCCCGTTCGCGCACCACTTCGCCGAGCAGAGGGAACACATCGACCGGCTCGGCCGCCAGCGGCAAGGTGCCCGCCTCGCTTTGCGACAGATCGAGCACGTTCTCGATCTGCTCGCCCAGCCGCTCGACCGAGGTCAGGATTGCCGCGACATAGTCGAGCGCCTGCGGGGTCAGTTCGCCCGCCATGCCGCTCTGCAGCAGCTCGGCAAACCCGCCAATCGAGGTCAGCGGCGTGCGGAATTCATAGCTCATGTTGGCGATGAACCGCGTCTTGACCGCATCCGCCTCGACCAGCGCGGCATTGCGCTCGCGCAGCGCGGCCTCCGCCTTTTCGGAATCAGTGATGTCGAGCACGGTCAGCAGTCCATTGCCATCGGGCAGCGGCACCCCGGCAATCGCCAGATAGCGCCCGTCGGCCAGCGCCAGCCGCCCGCTCTGCTGCTTGCGCTCGAGCGTGGCGGCCTGGATCACCTGCCCGATCGTGCCGACTTGCGCCGGCCGCTTGAGCTGCTTGGCGACGCGGCTGAGCAGCACATCGGCGCGCGGATGGGTGCCGAGGAACGCCTCCTCCAGCCCCCAGTCGCCCGCGAACCGCCGGTTCCACAGCTGCAGCCGCCCGTCCGGTCCGAACACCGCCAGCGATTCGAACAGGTTGTCGAACGTGGCGGTGCGCGTGCGCAGCAGGGTGTCGCGCATCGCGGAAAGCTGGAGCTGTTCGGTGCGATCTTCAAAGATCATCAGCAGCCCGCCATCGGGCATCGGCTGGCCGACGACGCGCAAATGCGTTCCGTCACTCAGGTGCCAAGGCTCCTCGCGCGGCTCGCGCGCCAGAAACCAGCCCTGCCGTTCGCGCCGCCATCCGGGAAAATCGCGCACTTCGGGCAGGCGGCCGCCATCGCGCATGCGGTCGAGCACCCGGTCGAACGGCGGCGTATCGACCACCCAGGCCTGCGGAACGCCGAAAATACGCAGGAACGGCTGATTGGCGAAGACCAGATTGCGCTTGTCGTCGAACTGCGCGATCCCGGCGGAGAGCGTATCGAGCATCTCGCGCTGGGCATCGCGGAAGCGGCGGAACTGGCGCTGCAGCTCCTCCATTTCCTCGGTATCGACGGCATAGCCGGCCACGCCGTCCTCACCCAGCGGCAGATCGGACACGCGGATCGAGCGGCGCTGCCCGCCGATGGTGGCAGACACCACGCGTTCGGCCGGAAGGCGGCGAGCGAACACGGTCTGCGCGATCTTGGCCGCACTGACCCCGTCGACCGGCTCGACCAGCTCGGTCCCGGCCGCAACCGCGTCCGCCGCGCTCGCTGCGCCCACCGCCTTGACATAGGCGCTGTTGACCAGCCGCAGGGTCATGTCGGGGCCGCGAAACCACATCGGCAGCGGCGCGGCTTCGATCAGCCCGGCGAGCGCGGCGAAATCGGCGCGCGCAGAAGCGGCCTCGGCGCGCAGGCGGCGCAGTTCGGCCACGCTGTCGGAAAAATCGAACATCCCCCCCAGCGCCGCGCCGCCGGGCGAGACTTGCGGATCGGCCAGATGCCCGCGCGCGCCGAGGCTCTTGCGTCCGCCGCGCGGGGTCAGCGCCAGTTCGAACGGCGCGCCGGTCTTCTGCGCCTTGCGCACCGCATCGCTGAGCTGCGAGAGTTGCACTTCGTCGAGCCCGTTCTCGCCCGCGTCGAGTTCGCTGAGATAGCCGGGCATCGCATCGAGCCCGAACCAGCCCGCCAGCCGCGAAGGCCCCTCGATCCGGCCATCGGCACGGACCAGCAGCGGCAGCGCGGGCGATTCCTCGACCATGCGCGAAAGCCGCCGCGCCAGACGCTGGGTCGCCTCCGCGCGGGCAAGACGGCTGCGTGCGGCCAGCACGGCCCAAGCCGCCGCCAGCGTCCACGCGGCCAGAACCAGACCGATCAGAACCAATGCAAACTGCGGAACAACCATCGCGAATTGGCTAGGGTGCGGCGCGCCAAATTACAATGGACAGACGGCAAAACGCAGCCACAAGCTGTGGGCGCAAACAGGACATACCAAAACGGCCGACCAATCTGGCCGGCCGTCTGGTTCGTTTAAAGCGCGCGTTCGATCAGTAGCGGTAATGGTCCGGCTTGAACGGGCCCGCCTCGGGCACGCCGATATAGGCCGCCTGCTTGGGCGAAAGCACCGAAAGCTGCACGCCGAGCTTGGCGAGATGCAGCGCCGCGACCTTCTCGTCGAGGTGCTTGGGCAGCACATAAACGTCGTTCTTGTACTGCTCAGGGTTGGTGAAGAGCTCGATCTGCGCCAGCGTCTGGT
>CAIKKO010000019.1 GCA_903828025.1 uncultured Sphingomonadales bacterium | reverse complement strand
CGCGCCCGAGCGGGCATCTCACGGCGATGAGCGGTGCCCCCCTTTTGGCCGACTGGCCCCACGCCATCCGCCGCGCCCGCGCCGAAGCGCCGTTCCTGTGCCGCACGCTCGATCGGCTGCCCGCGCTGGCAGAATTGCTGGAACAGGGCCGGATCGACGACGCGCTGGCCGCTGCCCGCCGCGCCGGTGATGGTTGCGAGGATGTGGGCGTGGCCCTGCGCCGCGAACGCCTCGCGCTGTCGCTTGCGCTGGCCATCGGCGATCTCGCGGGGGCGCTGCCGCTGGCGCCCGTGATGGGCGAGCTTTCCGCCTTCGCCGACCGCGCGCTGGACGCCGCGATCACCGCCGCCACGCGCCGCCGCGTCCCCGATGCCGAGACGCGCGGCTTCAGCGGAATCGCGCTGGGCAAACACGGCGCGGGCGAGCTCAACTACTCGTCCGACATCGACCCCATCCTGCTCTACGATCCCGCAACGCTGCCCCGGCGTGAGCGCGACGATCCGGCGGATGCCGCCCAGCGGATTGCGCGCGGGGTGGTCGAACTGCTCGGCGCGGTGACGGCGGAAGGCTATGTCTTCCGGGTCGATCTGCGCTTGCGTCCCGCCGCCGAGGTTACGCCGCTGGCGCTGCCGTTCGTCGCCGCGATCACCCATTACGAATCGAGCGCGCTGGCGTGGGAACGCGCCGCCTTCATCCGCGCCCGCCCCGCTGCCGGAGACATCGCAGCCGGTCAGGCCTTCCTCGATGCGATCCGCCCGTTCGTGTGGCGGCGCAGCCTCGATTTCGGGGCGATTGCCGAGATCGGGCGGCTCACCACGCGCATCCGCGATCACTATGCCGGGGGCCAGCAGGTCGGCCCGGGCTACGATCTCAAGCGCGGGCGCGGCGGGATTCGCGAGGTCGAGTTTTTCGCGCAGACCCACCAGCTGATCCACGGTGGGCGCAACCCGGCGCTGCGCCAGCGCGGCACTCGCGCCGCGCTCGATGCGCTGGCCGCTGCCGGGATCGTTGCGCCCGAGGATGCGGTGGTACTGGGGGCGAGCTACGACCGCCTGCGCACGCTCGAACACCGGCTGCAGATGGTCGCCGACCAGCAGACCCACAGCCTGCCCACCGATCCGGCGCTGCTCGAAGCGGTCGCCCGGCTCGACGGGCTGGCCAGCGGCCGGGCGCTGGTGGACGAACTCGCCGCGATTTCAGACACCGTGGGCCGCCGGTTCGATTCGCTGATCGCCGCATATGCTCCGACCGGCGCGGTGCCGGTGCCCGTCCGGCCGCTGGAGCTGGAGCTGGGCGCGCTCGGGTTTGCCGATCCTGCCGCGCTCGCCGTGCGGATCGAGGCCTGGGACAACGGTCAATACCGCGCGCTGCGCAGCGCCGAAGCGCGCGACGCCTTTGCCAAGCTGCGCGGCACGCTGCTCGCCGCGCTGGCCACCGCGCCCGATCCGGACCGGGCGTTGCTGCGCTGGGAGGGCCTGCTCGCCGGGCTGCCCTCGGCCATCAACGTGTTTCGCCTGCTCGAAGCGCGCCCGGCGCTGCTGGCGGTGCTGATGCGCGTGCTGGCCCACGCGCCGACGCTGGCGGATGAACTCGCCCGCCGCTCCGATCTGCTCGACACGCTGATCGACCGCACCGCCTTCGATCTGCCCGGAAGCGCCGAACGTCTTGCCGCCGACTTTCGCTGCGGGGAGCCGGGCGATGACTACCAGTGCCTGCTCGATGCGGTGCGCCGCAAAGTTGGCGAATGGCGGTTTGCGCTGGGGGTTCAGCTGATCGAAGGCCAGATGGATGACACCTGGCGCGATCCGCTGGAAGTCGCCGCCGCGCTGTCCCGCGTGGCAGAGGCCGCCATTCTCGCGCTCGCCGGTGCGGCTGAAACCGAATTTGCCAAAGCCCATGGCCATGTCGACGGCAGCACGCTGGTCATCCTCGGGCTCGGCCGCCTCGGCGGCGCGGCGCTGACGCATGCCTCCGACCTCGATCTGGTGTTCCTGTTCAGCGGCGATCACACCGGCGAATCCGATGGCGCGCGCGTGCTGGGCAGCACGCTCTATTTCAACCGCCTGACCCAGCGGGTGATCGCGGCGCTGTCCGTGCCCACCGCCGCCGGCGCGCTCTATGAAGTCGATGTGCGGCTCCGCCCCAGCGGCGCGCAAGGGCCGATCGCCGTCAGCCTCGACAGCTTTGCCCGCTACCAGCGCGAGGACGCCTGGACGTGGGAACATATGGCGCTGTGCCGCGCGCGCCCGTTGTTCGGATCGCCGGACGACCGCGCCGCGCTCGCCGCGACCATCGCCGAAGTGCTGCGGCGCCCGCGTGATCCGGCGAAACTGCGCGAGGACGTGCTGGCGATGCGCGCCGAAATGGCGCTGCACAAACCGCCCAGCGGACCGCTCGATGTGAAGCTGGCGCGCGGCGGGCTCGTCGATCTCGAATTCCTCGTCCACTACCTGCAATTGCGCGAGAGCGCCGGAATCGATCCCGATCTGGGCCGGGCGCTCGATGGACTGGGGGCTGCGGGCCTGCTTCCGCCCGCCTTGCGCGAAGCCCACGACCTGCTTGCGCGGCTGCTCGTGGTGGTGCGGCTGGTTGCCCCAGATGGCCGCTTTCCGCCCGAAGCGAGCCGGGGTATCGTCGCGCGGGCGTGCGGCCACCCCGATTGGGCGACGCTGCTCGCCGCCGTGCACGGCGCGCGCCGCGTTATCGCCGCGAGCTGGAACACGGTGTTGGATCAAGATCTGGAGATCGAGGAATGAGCGAAACGTTCGGCGCGGGCAGCGCGGTGCCTGATATTGTCCTGACCAGCCCCGATGGCAGCGTGGTCAAACCGTCCGATTTTGCGGGCCGCAAGCTCGTGCTGTTCTTCTATCCCAAGGACGATACGCCCGGCTGTACCACCGAAAACAAGGACTTTTCCGCGCTCGCCGCCGAATTTGCTGCAGTCGGCACCGCGCTGCTCGGCGTGAGCAAGGACCCGCCGAAGAAGCACCTCAAATTCATCGAAAAGCATGGCCTTGCCGCGCCGCTCGCCAGCGATGCGGAAGAAGGCGGGCTTTCGGATGCGCTTGGCATCTGGACCGAAAAGTCGATGTATGGCCGCACCTATATGGGCATGGAGCGCACCACCTATCTGGTCGGCGCAGACGGCAAGATCGCGCGGGTCTGGTCAAAGGTCAAAGTGAAGGGCCATGCTGAAGAGGTGCTCGCCGCCGCCAAGGCCCTGTGAGCGTTGGCGTGAGCGTTGGCACCTTGACGCAGCTGAGCGTCGCGCAGGCCATTCGCGGGGCGATGCTGACCGCCGATCCCACCGCCAAGGCCATGGCGACGCGCGAGGTCCGGCGCGCCTGGGCGGCGGGCCGTCTGGCGTTCGCGTTCGATGCGGCGATGCCCGATGAACCGGCCCGCCCGGCCCGGCCTGAACTGCTGCCCCCCAATGCCATGCCCAAGCGCGGCCGGGGCGGGTCGGAGCGCGGGCGGCTCGCGCTGCTCCATGCCCTTGCGCATATCGAGTTCGTGGCGATTGATCTCGCGCTCGATGCGGCGGGGCGGTTCGGCGCGGAACGCGGGCCCGCCTTCGTCAGCGACTGGCTGGATGTTGCCGCCGACGAGGCCATGCACTTTTCGTTGCTGGCGCGGCGGCTGCGCACGCTGGGATCGGACTACGGCGCGCTGCCCGCGCACGACGGGCTGTGGGATGCCGCGCGCGAGACCGCGCATGACGTGGCCGCGCGCCTTGCGGTGGTGCCGATGGTGCTCGAAGCGCGCGGCCTTGATGTCACGCCGATCACGATCGAGCGGTTCACCGCAGCAGGCGATGAACGCTCCGCGCGCATCCTTGCGCGAATCCTTGACGATGAAATCCGGCATGTGCGTTTCGGCACAACCCACTTTCTGAAACTGTGCGACGAACGCGGGGAATCGGCACCCGCGCTTTGGAAAACCCTTGTTGCGCGCCATTTCCGCGGGGCCGTTAAGCCGCCGTTCAACGACTCGGCGCGTCGATCAGCCGGTTTATCGTGCGAATTGATGACAGGGGTTGTCTAATTGTGACGCTTCCCCCTAACCTCGATGCAACGAGGCAGCGGGAGGGTTTTCCGCATGGTCTCCAGGACAAGTAGGGTTGATCAGGTCCACACCTGCAAATCCTGCAGCAAGTCCAGGTCGTGTTGCTCTGGCGATACCAACGGCGAATGCAACGCCGGGCGGTCAGGGTCTTAAAGGGTTAGCGGGTCATAATGTTCCAAAACAAATTCCTGAAAATCGTGTTTGGCCCGCTCGCGTTGGCCGCATGCTTTTTCTCGGCTCCCGCCCTCGCCAACAGCGCTGCCTCGGCTGACATTGCCGCCCCGCTCCGCGCTGCCGAAGCCGCGAAAGCCGGCATTGCCGCCAATGTCGCCGACGATGAATTCCACCAGCTGTTCGCCAGCTGGAAAGCGCTCGACAACGCCGCTCCGGCGTTTTCGTCGGCCGTGCGCCCCACCGGCACCGTGTCCATTCCCTCGCTGATGCCCATAACATCGAACCGCGGCATGAGCAGCGGCTTCGGCATGCGCGTCCACCCGGTTCTGGGCGGCTGGCGCGCACACAAGGGCGTCGATCTTCCTGCCACCACCGGCACCCCGATCCACGCCTCGGCGGATGGCGTCGTGGGCAAGGCCGATTGGTTCGGCGGCTACGGCCTGTTCGTCGAGCTTGAGCACGGCGCAGGCATGGAAACGCGGTACGGCCACATGTCGCGCATCGCGGTTGCCGAAGGCCAGCTGGTCCACAAGGGCGATGTGATCGGCTACGTCGGCTCGACCGGCCGCTCGACCGGCTCGCACTTGCACTACGAAGTGCGCATCGGCGGCGAAGCGGTGAACCCGCTCCCCTATATGCAGACAGTCGCCCCCGGCGTCGCTGGCAGCAACGTGCTGGCGAGCAACGAGATTGCGGCGCGCTGATCACCAGCGATTTACCAGACATCTTGGAGAGGATGGGAAAGAGGCGGCGGCAACGCCGCCTCTTTCTTTTGGGCCGCCTTTTTCTTTGGTGCCGGGTTTCTTTTGTCCAGAGCGCGTCGGATAGCAACGAAACCCGTTGCGTGTTTTAATCGTACGGTTAAACTCTTGAAAAAGGCAGACTCATTGATCTGCCGGATCTGAGAGGATGCCCATGCACTACCACCCCAGCTTCCACGCACAGATGCACCCGGACAAGCCCGCGGTGATCATGACCGGCAGCGGCGCGGTGGTGACTTATGGCGAACTCGATAGCCAGAGCAACCGCTTCGCCCAATTGCTGCGCGCGCGCGGCATCGGCATCGGTGATACCATCGCGCTGTGCTTCGAAAACCACCCCGCGTTCTTCGCGCTGTGCTGGGGCGCCCAGCGCGCCGGGATCGTCTATGTCGCGATTTCCTCGCGGCTCACCCCGCCCGAAGTTGCCTATATCGCGCGCGACAGCGGTGCGAAGCTGCTGGTCGGGCTGGCCTCGCTCGCGCCCGTGCTCGATGCGGTCGCCGCCGATGCGCCCGAAATTGCACAGCTGCGCCTTGGCGGGAGCGGTGCGCACGATCTCGCCGCTGCGCTCGCGGCCATGCCCGCCGAGCCGGTGGCGGACGAGCGCGCGGGCTGCGACATGCTCTATTCCTCGGGCACCACGGGCAAACCCAAGGGCGTGCGCGTGCCGCTGCCGGCAGATCCGGCCATCGGCGGAATAAATTCGCTGATCGCGATGGCCAGCGGCCCCTTCGGCATTCGCGGCGATGCGGTCTACCTCTCGCCCGCGCCGCTCTACCATGCCGCGCCGCTGCGCTGGTCGATGACCGTCCACCGCCTCGGCGGCACGGTCGTCTGCATGGAAAAGTTCGATGCCGAAACGGCGCTGCAGGCCATCGAGCAGTACCGCGTGACCGACAGCCAGTGGGTGCCCACCCATTTCGTGCGCATGCTCAAGCTGCCCGAAGAGGTGCGCGCGCGCTATGACATATCGTCGCTGCGCGGCGCGATCCATGCGGCTGCCCCCTGCCCGGTCCCGGTCAAGCGCGCGATGATCGACTGGTGGGGCCCGGTGCTCAACGAGTACTACGCGGGCACCGAAGGCAACGGCTTTACCTTCATTTCCAGCCCCGAATGGCTGGCCCGCCCCGGCTCGGTCGGCCGCGCGCTGCTCGGCACGATCCGCATCTGCGACGAAAGCGGCGATGAAGTGCCGCGCGGCACCGAAGGCCAGGTGTTTTTCGAGGGCGGCAATCCCTTCCAGTACCACAACGATCCCGACAAGACCCGCGATGCCACCAACAAGCACGGCTGGACCAGCCTCGGCGACGTGGGCTGGGAGGACGACGAAGGCTATCTCTTCCTCACCGATCGCAAGAGCTTCATGATCATCTCGGGCGG
>CAIKKO010000018.1 GCA_903828025.1 uncultured Sphingomonadales bacterium | reverse complement strand
GTTCGCGCAGGCCCGACATCGCCATCTGCAGCGTGCGCGGGATGGGGGTGGCGGTGAGCGTGAGGACGTGGACGTCGGCCTTGAGTTCCTTGAGCTTTTCCTTGTGGACGACGCCGAAGCGCTGTTCCTCATCGACGATGACGAGGCCGAGGCGCTTGAATTCGAGGCTTTTGGACAGGAGCGCGTGGGTGCCGATGACGATGTCCATCGTGCCTGCCGCGAGGCCCTCTTTGGTGGCGGCGGCCTCCTTGGCGGGGACGAGGCGCGAGAGGCGGCCGACATTGAGCGGGAACCCGGCGAAGCGTTCGGCAAAGTTGGTGTAGTGCTGGCGCGCGAGCAGCGTGGTGGGGGCGATGACCGCGACTTGCTTGCCCGCCATCGCGGCGACGAACGCGGCGCGCAGCGCGACCTCGGTCTTGCCGAAGCCGACATCGCCGCACACCAGCCGGTCCATCGGTTTGCCCGAGGCGAGATCGCCGAGCACTTCGTCGATGGCGCGTTCCTGATCGTCGGTTTCCTGCCACGGAAAGCGGTCCACGAACGGGCCGAAGCTCATCGGATCGACGGGGAGCACATCGGCTTCGCGCAAGGCCCGGAGCGCGGCGGTCTGCATGAGCTGCCCGGCGATCTCGAGGATGCGCTCGCGCATTTTGGCTTTGCGCCGCTGCCAGGCCTCGCCGCCAAGGCGGTCGAGCTGGACACCGTCGGCATCGCTGCCGAAGCGGGAGAGGACGTCGAGGTTTTCGACCGGGATGTAGAGCTTGTCGCCGCCGTGGTATTCGAGCTGGACGCAATCGTGCGGGCTGTCGCCCACCGCAATGGCGCTGAGGCCGATGTAGCGGCCGATGCCGTGCTCCATGTGCACGACGAGATCGCCGGTGCCGAGCGCGGAGAGTTCGGCGAGGAACGCGTCGGCATCCTTGCGCTTGCGCTTGCGGCGCACGAGGCGGTCGCCGAGGATGTCCTGTTCGGTGAGGACTTCGACTTCGCCGCTGGTGAAGCCTTGTTCGAGCGGGAGGACGACGGCGACGGGCTTGCCGTTTGCGGCGAGGCCGAGCGCTTCCTGCCAGGTGTCGGCGAAAGCGGGCGCGGCTTTTCCGGCATCACCCAGCAGCGAGACAAGGCGGGCGCGCGAACCGGCGGTATAGGCCGCGACGATGGGCTTGAGCCCGCGCGTGGCGAGCGCGCTGAGGTGCTTGGCGGCGGCTTCGTAGATGTTGTTGCCCGCAGCGCGTTCGGGGGCGAAATCGCGCGGGGCCTTGAAGCCGAAATCGAGGACGCGCGGGCTTTCGGGCTCGGCGAACTGGCTCATGCGGTGGACGGGCCAGCCTGCGAGGCAGCGGTCCAATTCGTCGCGGCCCAGATAGAGCGCGGTTTCGCTGAGCGGGCGGTAGGTGCCTGCCGCGCGCGCGGCGCTGTCGGTGCGGGCCTGACGGTAATCGGCAATATCGGACAGGCGCTCTTCGGCGGCCTTGGCGGCGGCGGCATCGAGCAGGACGAGATCACCTTCCGCGAGGTGATCGAACAGCGTGACGAGGCGGTCTTCGAGCAGGGGGAGCCAGTGCTCCATGCCCGCAAGGCGGCGGCCGTCCGTCACCGCCTGATAGAGCGGATCGCTGGTGGCATGCGCGCCGAACTGCTCGCGGTAGCGGGTGCGGAAGCGCTTGATGCTGTCCTCATCCAGCAGGGCTTCGCTGGCGGGGAGCAGCAGATGCGATTGCACCGGCTGGACCGAGCGCTGGGTGCCGGGATCGAACAGGCGCATCGTCTCGATCTCGTCGCCGAAGAAATCGAGGCGGAGGCCATGGCCAAGGCCGCTGGGGTAGAGATCGAACACCGAGCCGCGCACGGCGTATTCGCCCGAATCGACCACGGTATCGACGCGGCTGTAGCCCTGACGCTGGACGAGCGCGATCAGGCTCTCCCGGTTGATCTCCATCCCGACCTTGATGACGCGGGTCGATTCGCGCACGCGGAACGGGGTGAGCGTGCGCTGGAGCGCGGCGTTGATCGTGGTGACGAACAGCTGCGGGGAGCCGATCGGCTGTTGCAGCTGCTGGAGCGCGGCGAGGCGGCGGGCGCTGACCGACATCGCGGGGGAGGCGCGGTCGAACGGCAGGCAGTCCCACGCGGGGTATTCGACAACTTCGAGCTCGGGCGCG
>CAIKKO010000017.1 GCA_903828025.1 uncultured Sphingomonadales bacterium | reverse complement strand
GCGGGCGTGTTCAACATCGAACAGTTCGATCCCGATCCCTATATGGACATGCTGAACAAGCACGGCCTGCCGTGGCAGGTGAAGGAACTTGAGGGGCCGCTGGCGTTCTGAAGCCTTAGCCCCTCGCCTTCAGGGGAGAGGGAGTAACTATGGAAACCAAAGCCGGCGATCCGGGCGCTTTTGCCCACTTCGATCTCACCCGCGTCGATAGCCCGGCCTTCGTGGTCGATGCTGCCCGCCTGCGCGCCAATCTCGCGGTGCTGGCCGATATCCGGGACCACGCCGGGATCAAGGTGCTTGCCGCCATGAAGGCGTTCTCGATGTGGCGCGTAGCGCCCATCATTGGCGAATACCTCGACGGCGTCTGCACTTCGGGCCTATGGGAAGCGCGTCTTGCCGCCGAGCATTACAGCGGCGAAGTCGCGACCTACTGCGCCGCCTACAAGGCCGAGGACCTGCCCGAGATCCTGCGCCTGTCAGACCATGTGATTTTCAACACCCCCGGCCAGCACGCCCGCTTTGCACCCGAACTTGCAGCAGCCCGCAAAGCAGGTGAAGCCTTCGATATCGGCATCCGGATCAATCCTTTGCACGCCGAAGGTGAAGTGCCGCGTTATGATCCCTGCGCTCCGCATTCGCGCCTTGGCTTCCCGGTCGATCAGCTGAAGGCGGAGCATCTCGAAGGCGTCAGCGGTCTCCATTTCCATTCGCTGTGCGAGCAGGATTTCGCGCCCCTTGAACGCACTTGGGCCGCGCTGAAGCCGCATATCGCGCCGTACTTCGGCCAGCTCAAATGGCTCAACTTCGGCGGCGGGCACCATGTGACCCGCGCGGACTACCAGCGTGACGAGCTTATCGCGTTTCTGCAAGCGGTTAAGCTGGAAACCGGATGTGAAATCTACCTTGAGCCAGGCGAGGCGGTTGCGCTTGATGCGGGCATTCTCGTTGGCACGGTGCTCGACACGCACTGGAACGGCATGAACCTCGCCGTCACCGACATTTCCGCCACCTGCCATATGCCCGATGTGATCGAGGCACCCTATCGCCCTGCCATGCTCGGCGAACTCCCGCTCGACGAATACGAGGATGGGGAGGGCGATGCGCCCGTCCGCCTTGGCGGCCCTTCGTGTCTCGCGGGTGACGTCATCGGCGATTACCGCATGGGCCAGCCCTGCGAGCCCGGCACGCGCTTCGCGTTCCTCGATCAGGCGCATTACTCGATGGTCAAGACCACGACCTTCAACGGCGTCCCGCTCCCCTCGATCTGGCTGTGGGACAGCCAAACCGATGCGCTCGAATGCGTGAAGCGTTTTTCGTGGGAGGACTTCCGCGACCGCGTTTCCTGAGGCATCCTCGCCGCTTGAACGATAACAAGCGGAGAGTGTTGATGGCGGACGTGCAGCTTGACGGCGTGACAAGCGATCCGGTGACCATGGGCTGGATGGTCGGCGCGCCGCCCCCGCCCGAGAAGCGCATCCTCGCCGCCCGCGCCGATCACATGCGCTTTCCGATGATTCGCTGGGCTTATTCCAACATGCGCTGCTTCGCGCCGACGATTCGCGTGGCGGCGAGCGGCACCGGCACGCCGTTTCCGCGCGCTCTGCGGCCTGAACTGGCGGACGTGCGCTTCACGCCCACGGGCGGGGACGGCGAGATCAGCTTCGCGCAATCGCTGATCGAGGCCTATACCGATGGCATCCTCGTGCTCCACAAGGGCGAAGTGGTGTTCGAGCGCTGGTTCGGCGTCACCGAACCGGAAACGCGCCACATCGCCTTCTCGGTCACTAAGAGCTTTGTCGGCACCTTGGTTCAGATGCTGGTGGGGGAGGGGCGGATCGACCTTGCCGCCCGCGTCGATAGCGTGGTCCCAGAACTCGCCCCCAGCGGCTTCGGCAGCGCGACGATCGGGCAGGTTCTCAACATGACCTCGGCGCTCGATTTTTCCGAGGACTATGGCGATCCGAACTCGGGCATCGGGGCCTATAGCGCGGCGCTGGGTCTGACGCCCCGGCCGTCGGGGTACACGGGCCCGCACAACTTGTGGGACTATCTCGCGACGGTGCGGGGGCAGGGCCAGCACGGCGCGGAATTCGTCTATCGCACCCCCAACACCGATGTGCTCGCGTGGATCGTCACTCGGGTTGAGGACAAGCCGCTGCATCAGGTGCTGTCCGAGCGTCTGTGGCAGCCGCTCGGCATGCTTGGCGATGCCGATCTCATGGTGGACGAGGCGGGCTCGCCCTTTGCCGGCGGCGGGCTCAATCTTCGGCTCGAAGATCTGCTGCGGTTCGGCGAGGCGCTGCGGCTCGATGGGGCAGGGGTGATCCCCGAGGCCGATGTGGCGCGCATCCGCAGCGGCGGTGATCCCGCGCATTTTAACATCGACGGCTATCCGCAACTCGCTGGCTGGAGCTACGGCAGCCAGTGGTGGCATGCGCACGATAACCACGGTGCTTTCAGCGGGCGCGGCATTCATGGGCAGACGATCTGGATAGATCCTGTCGCCGAAATGGTGATCGCGCGATTCGCCTCGCACCCCACAGCGGCCAACGGCGCGAATGATCCCCACTCGCTGCCCGCCTGGCGCGCGCTTGCTGACACGCTGAACCCTTAGGAAAACCGCCAAACCCGCCAAAAATGTTTCATGTTTGTGACATCAACGTGAACTGCCCCTTTTTTCACTTGATGTTCAGGAGGGGGGGGCTATTTACGCCCTCGCTGCCCCATGGGGACTTCCAAACCGCAAGGCAGCTTTTTGGCAATTTTCCGTTTGGGGGTCCCTTGAGTTGCACATCTATCCTGACGCATTGGCTGTAGTTGGCGCAGCCGCGCCTGACCAACCCGCCATTCTGAACCGACCGCACGCTGCGGCGCGCGCTGCCCGATTCTTCGCGACGAAGTTTCCGGGGCGCTCGCTCTATGCGGTCAAGGCCAACCCGTCGCCGGACTTGCTCCGCGTGCTGTGGCAGGCCGGGATCACGCATTATGACGTCGCTTCGGTTGCTGAAGTGCGCATGGCACGGGCTACTTTGCCCGAAGCCACGCTGTGCTTCATGCATCCGGTCAAGACGCCGAGCGCGATCATCGAAGCCTACCGCGACCATGGTGTGCGCGTGTTCAGCCTCGATTCGCTTGAGGAACTGGAAAAGATCCGGGACGCCACAACGGCGGCCAACGGCGGCATGCTGCCTGAGGATCTGACGCTGTGCGTGCGCCTGCGCGTTTCGTCGGAATACTCCGAGCTCAGCCTCGCCTCGAAGTTCGGCTGCGACCTGACTGGCGCGGCAGAGCTGCTGCAGGCCACGCGCCAGGTTGCCGATTCGCTGGGCATCTGCTTCCATGTCGGCAGCCAGTCGATGAGCCCGCACGCCTACGTTCAGGCGCTCGAGCGCGTCCGCGCGGCGATTGTCGATGCCTCGGTCACGGTTGACATCATCGATGTCGGCGGCGGGTTCCCGTCGATCTACCCGGGCATGGAGCCGCCGCCGCTGGAAGATTACTTCGGCGTGATCGACCGCACCTACGAATCGCTGCCGGTGTCCTATTCGGCCGAATTGTGGTGCGAGCCGGGCCGCGCGCTGTGCGCCGAGTACAATTCGATGATCGTGCGCGTCGAAAAGCGCCGCGGCACCGAGCTTTACATCAATGACGGCGCGTATGGCGCGCTGTTCGATGCAGCCCACGTGGGCTGGCGCTTCCCCGTCCGCGTGCTGCGCGAAGGCGCGGCGAACGAGGAGATCGAGCTCGAGCCGTTCAGCTTCTGGGGCCCGACGTGCGACGACATGGACCACATGGACGGTCCATTTGCGCTGCCGGCGGACATCAAGGCGGGCGATTTCATCGAGATCGGTATGCTCGGGGCCTATGGCGCGGCGATGAAGACCGCGTTCAACGGCTTTGGCGCGACCGACGTGTTCGAAGTCTCGGACGAGCCGATGGCCAGCCAGTACCGTGGTGATCGCCGCGATCCGCGCGTGACCGACAATGTGGTATCGCTGCGCTAAGCAATAATACCCGGGCCTACCGGGTCGCATGAGAAAGGCCCCGCGAGCGATCGCGGGGCCTTTCTTTTGACCGGACGGGTCGTTTTTATTCCGGCAGGCGCTCAGGCCGCCTTGCGCGTTTCCAGAGCGAGGCGCTGCCAGATCTCGACCAGCGCGCCGGTCAGATCACGCATCATCGCGTCGGTATGCGCCGGACCGGGGGTGAAGCGCAGGCGTTCGGTGCCGCGCGGCACGGTGGGATAGTTGATCGGTTGCACATAGACGCCGTATTCCGCCAGCAGGATATCGCTGACTTTCTTGGCGCGCACCGGATCGCCCACCATCAGCGGCACGATATGGGTCGTGGAGGGCATGACCGGCAGGCCGGCCTCGGCAAACAGGCGCTTGAGCGTCGCCGCCGCCGCCTGCTGGCCTTCGCGCTCGACACTGGAAGCCTTGAGGTGGCGCACCGCTGCCAGCACGCCGGCCGCAAGCACGGGCGAGAGCGAGGTGGTGAAGATGAAGCCCGGCGCATAGCTGCGGATCACGTCGATAATCCGCTTATCCGATGCGATATAGCCGCCCATCACGCCGAACGCCTTGCCCAGCGTGCCCTCGATGATGTCGATCCGGTGGGCCGCCTCGTCACGCTCCGAGATGCCGCCGCCGCGCGCGCCGTACATGCCGACGGCGTGGACCTCGTCGATATAAGTCAGCGCGTTGTACTGTTCGGCAAGGTCGCAAATCGCGTGGATCGGGGCCACATCGCCGTCCATCGAATAGACGCTCTCGAACGCGATCAGCTTGGGCAGCGCGGGATCGGTTTCGGCAAGCAGTTCCTCAAGGTGCGCGACATCGTTGTGGCGAAACACCTTCTTGTCCGCGCCCGAATTGCGGATGCCTGCGATCATGCTGGCGTGATTGAGCTCGTCGGAAAAGATCACGCAGCCGGGCAGGATCTTGGCGAGCGTGGACAGCGTGGCGTCGTTCGAGACATAGCCAGAGGTGAACAGCAGTGCGCCGTCCTTGCCGTGGAGATCGGCCAGCTCGGCCTCAAGATCGACGTGGTAGTGCGTGTTGCCGCCGATATTGCGCGTGCCGCCCGAGCCCGCGCCGACATCGTGAAGCGCTGCTTCCATCGCGCCGATGACCTTGGGGTGCTGCCCCATCGCGAGGTAGTCGTTCGAGCACCATACCGTGATCGGCTTGGGCCCATTGTGCCCGGCAAAGCAGCGCGCATTGGGGTAGGCCCCCTTGTTGCGCAAGATGTCGATAAAGACGCGGTATCGGCCTTCGGTATGCAGACGCTCGATCGCGGAATCGAAAACCTGTTCGTAATTCACCCAAAGCTCCTTGTGCCTGGGGAGACCCAATGCCTCCAAGGCCGCTATCGCCCGTTGGTTTGCCCGGCTGCTGCCCGGCAATCGGGGGGCTTTACGCGGCTTGCGAGCCCTTTGCCAGCGGCTTTTGGGGCGGGCGGATCGCTCGCGGGACAGCTGTTTCAGTGTGAGGCAATGGGGTTCTTGGCCAGGTCGCGCGGAAAAGGCGCCGCTTCTGCAAAGCCTGGCCCTTTCGTGCGATCCCTCAGCCATGTCAGATCGTGCCCGGGAACCAGCTTGAGCTTCGGTTCGCGGACCTGCAGCGCGGCAAGGCCCTTGATCCAGCCTGTGGTCGCCGCACGGTCCTCCTGACCATTCCATTCGGCCATGTAGCGCGATCTGGGCCGCTGCCAGGTCACGTTGCGGCGCATCGGTGCGGTGTCACCCGTAAAGAGATATTCCTGACCATTCTGAAGCTGGACATAGATCATCTGCGAACCGGGTGAATGGCCGGGCGTGCGCAGCGCCGCTATGCCCGGTGCCAGAGCGGCATAGCCCGGCGGCCCGGACAGATCGGCAACCGGAGCCGCAAGGGCCTTCGCAGTCGGCGGCTGAAGGTCTGCTATGGCAGTGACTTGTGCCGCATTGCCGACGATTCTTTGCGCCACCGCGTTCGACCGATGGGTATCGGTCAGCAGTCCGCCGATATGGTCGATTTCCTCGCTGGTGAACAGGATACGGCAGGCCGATGCGAGCCAGCCGTCCACGCGCGCTTGCAACTCAGGATGATAATTATCGAAGCCGCTGGCCATCGCCTGGGCATCGGTGAGACCAGCGTTGATCACCGTATCGCCACCCGGTGTGATCAGGCGCCAGACCAGAATTGCGGTATCCTCGGTCTTCAGGCCGCCGCCTGCAACCAGCAGGGTACCGAACCGGGTTTCTGTCGCAATCGCGGCGTATTCGATCGCCGTCGGTCGAGGGCCGCTGATCCGCGACGCCTCGGCCCGCAGCCGCGCGATGTCAATTGGTCGTGCTGGGGCGGAGGTCGGGCCCGGATCAACCAGCAGCCAGTAGTATGGCAGCGCCACCAACAGGATGAGCAGCAGAAAAACGCGGTTGATCATGCTGGCATTCTACCGGATTGTTTCAAAAGACCAACCGCTTGGTGATGCCATAGTGCCGCAGCGCAGACATCAGGAATTCGTCTGCTGGATCATGGCGGGTGAACAGCGCCGTGTCGCCAGCATCAGGCCCAGCAGCATCAGGCCCACCAGGCGGGTTGGCCGGGCGCGCCCAGCTTTGTCCCTCGGTCAAGCTGGCGATCCGCCGCGCGATGCCGTCAGAGCCGTCGATGAAGCACGTTCCGGGCCCGAAAGCGGCGGCCAGCTCGCGCTCCAGCAAGGGGAAGTGGGTGCAGGCCAGCACCACCGTGTCGATCCGCTCGCCGTCCGGCATCGCGCGCAGCGCGGCAGCAGCGCGGGCGAAAACCGCCGGATTGAAGGACTGTCCGCGCAGTTTGGCTTCGGCAGCTGCGACCAGTTCGGGGGCGGCATGGCGGAGCAGGCGCTTGTCCGCGGCAAATTCAGCCTCGAGCCGGTCGACATAGCCTTGCCGGATCGTCGCTTCGGTGCCGAGCAGGCCGATCACGCCGGTGCGGGTCATCGCGGCGGCGGGCTTGATCGCGGGCACAGTGCCGACAATCGGCACTTCGAGCACCTCGCGCACCGAGGCGAGCGCAATGGTCGAGGCAGTGTTGCAAGCAATGCACACGAGGCGCGGTCGGTAGCGCTCGGTCAGCCGCCCCAGCAGCCCCGACACCCGTGCCGCGATTTGCGCTTCGGTCTTGTTGCCATAAGGCAGGCCGGCGTTGTCGGAGACATAGATCACCGGGGCCTGCGGCAAGGCAGCGCGCACTTTGCCGAGCACGGACAGCCCGCCGACTCCGGAATCGAACAGCAGCAGCGGAGCGGCGGGATCGGAATTCATCGTGGGCCTTCTATCGGGAATGGCCGTAAAAAGGAAAGCCGGCCTCTCCCTTTTGTGCTCCAGCGCGGTTAAGAGCGAGGGAATGAGCGCTCCTGATCTTTTGGCCGCAGCGGTTTTTCTCGCCGGATACCTCCTCGGCTCGGTGCCGTTCGGCCTGCTGCTCACGCGGCTTGCCGGCGCGGGCGACATTCGCGCCATCGGCTCGGGCAATATCGGCGCGACCAACGTGCTGCGCACCGGGCGCAAGGGGCTGGCCGCCGCGACCTTGCTGCTCGACGCTGGCAAAGGGGCGCTGGCGGTCCTGCTGGCGAACGCGTGGTTCGGCGGCGACCCGGGGCAGACCGCACTCGCCGGTCTGGGTGCGATGATCGGGCATTGCTTCCCGGTTTGGCTTGGTTTCAAGGGCGGCAAAGGTGTGGCGACGATGCTGGGCATCAGCATTGCGCTGGATTGGCGGATCGGTGCTGCCTCCGCCGCAGCATGGCTCGGCATGACTTTGGCGACTCGCATCTCGTCGGTCGGAGGCCTTTCAGCCGCGATTGCCGCACCGTTGGCTGCGTTTGCGCTCTATCGACTTGCTCCGACTGGGCTCTTTCAGATCGGCGTCGGGTTTGCATTGTTCGTTGAAGCGATCGCCCTGACGATCATGGCGGCGATCGTGCTGTGGCGGCACCGCGCCAATATCGCTCGCCTGCGCGCCGGGACCGAGCCGCGCATCGGATCCAAAGGATGAACCTCACGCCTGAGGCCGAATTTGCCCGCATTCGTCTGCTGCGCTCGCCGGGAATCGGCCCGGTCAGCTACTTTCAGTTGCTGCGCCGCTTTGGCGATGCCAGTGCCGCACTCGATGCGCTGCCCGATCTCGCTGCGCGGGGCGGGGGGCGGTATCGGCCCGTGCCAAACGAGCGCATCGCAGCTGAAATCGAAAGCCTGCGCAGCACCGGAGCGCAGTATCTGTTCCACGATTCGCCTGCCTACCCGCGCCTCCTCGCCGCGCTCGAAACCCCGCCGCCAGTGCTGACATGGCGCGGCGATCTGGCGCTGCTGGGCCAAGGCGCAGTGGCGCTTGTCGGCGCGCGCAATGCCTCTGCCGGGGCTTGCCGCCTGTCGCGCGAGTTCGCCGCCGCGCTGTCGGCGCGCGGTTATGCTGTCATCTCGGGTCTGGCGCGCGGGATCGACGGCGCCGCGCACAAGGGCGCACTGATGGGAATGGCGCGCGGCGGCGGCACCATCGCCGTCATCGCCAGCGGGATCGACGTCACTTATCCGCCCGAACACGCAGAGCTGCAAGAAGAGGTCGCCACGCGCGGGCTGCTGCTCGCCGAAATGCCGCCGGGCACCGAACCGCTGGCGCGCCATTTCCCGTTTCGCAACCGGATCATCGCTGGGCTCGCGGCGGGCACCGTGGTGGTCGAGGCCGCGCCGCGTTCGGGCTCGCTGATCACCGCGCGCCTCGCCGCCGAAGCGGGACGCGAGGTTATGGCCGTGCCCGGCTCACCGCTCGACAGCCGCTCGCGCGGGTGCAACGAACTGATCCGCGACGGCGCGGTGCTGGTCCAGTCGGCTGACGACATTGCCGAACTGCTCGAACGCTTCGACGGGCCTTCGCACAAGTCCTTGCGCGAACCGGCTTGGACCGGCTTGACCGACGAACCACTCGAACGAGACTTCGCGGAAGCGGACAGCCCGGTTGAAATTGCCCCCTTGCTCGGCAGCGCGCCGGTCGCGATCGATGAATTGATCCGCCAGAGCGGCGCCAGCGCGGGCGCGGTGCAAATGGCACTGCTGGAACTGGAACTGGCCGGACGGCTTGCCCGGCATGCAGGGGGCCGGGTCTCGCTCGCCTATCCCTGATCGACTTTTCCGGCCATAAGCGCCCCGGCGCACGCAGTTGGGGCGGCATCGTGGTCAACGCCAATCTCTCGGTCACGCCGGGCTACAGCCGGATGACGGTGTTCGAGCCAATGGCAAGACCCGCAAATTCGAATTCGGCGCCAAGCCGGGGAGTTACGAGGATGGTGCGGCCAAGGCGGCCAGCTGGGCCAACGATGTACTGATCGGGCAGATTACCGCGCGGAAGTGACCGGACCACTTTGACAAGGGCCTTTGCGGGCTGGACTTTCCTGAAAAGGTGCGCAGAAGGCAGCGCTTGACGCGGGACGTGGCAGGGGCCCACCCTCGCGCGTACGTATACGCGTAAGGATAACCGTTTCAGATCATGCAACTTGTCATCGTCGAATCCCCCGCCAAGGCCAAGACCATCGAGAAGTATCTCGGTCCCGGCTTTAAGGTTCTCGCGTCGTACGGCCACGTCCGCGACTTGCCCGTGAAGGACGGCTCGGTCCGCCCGGATGAGGACTTCGCGATGGACTGGGAGCTGTATGGCGACAAGGCGGCGCGGGTGAAGGCCATTGTCGACGCCTCCAAGGCCGCCGACCGCCTGATCCTCGCCACCGACCCTGATCGCGAGGGCGAGGCGATATCGTGGCACGTGCGCGAGCTGCTCGCCAAGCGCAAGGCGCTACCCAAGGAGGTCGAGCGCGTTACGTTCAACGCGATCACCAAGGCCACTGTGACCGAGGCGATGAAGCACCCGCGTGAACTCGATCAGGATCTGATCGACGCCTATCTCGCGCGCCGCGCGCTGGACTATCTGTTCGGCTTCACGCTTTCGCCGGTGCTGTGGCGCAAGCTGCCGGGGGCCAAGTCTGCAGGCCGCGTGCAGTCGGTTGCGCTGCGGCTAATCGTGGAGCGCGAGCGCGAGATCGAGGCGTTCAAGACTCAGGAATACTGGTCGGTGGTCGCAACGCTGGAGCAAGGCTGCACCGCGTTCAAGGCGCGGCTGGTGCGGTTCGAGGGCGAAAAGCTGGAGCGCCTGTCGTTAGGTAACGAAGGCGATGCCCTGCGCGCCAAGGCGACAGTTGAGGCCGCCACCTTCCGCGTCGAGGATGTCGAGACCAAGCCGACCCGGCGCAACCCCTATCCGCCGTTCACCACATCGACCTTGCAGCAGGAGGCCGCGCGCAAGCTCGGCTTTGCCGCCAGCCACACCATGCGCGTGGCGCAGACGCTCTACGAGGCGGGCGCGATCACCTATATGCGCACCGACGGCGTGCAGATGGACCCGAGCGCGATCAGTGCCGCGCGTGCTGCGATCAGCCAGCGGTACTCGGGGCACTATCTGCCCGAAAAGCCGCGTCACTACGAAACCAAGGCCAAGAACGCGCAGGAAGCGCACGAGGCGATCCGGCCGACCGATTTCAGCGTGGAGCGGTACGGTTCGAACGACGAGGCGCGGCTCTACGACCTGATCTACAAGCGCGCGATGGCGAGCCAGATGGCCTCCGCGCTGATCGAGCGGACCACCGTTACGTTGCGGGAAGGCACCGGCAAGCACGAGCTGCGCGCCAACGGGCAGGTCATCCGGTTTCCCGGTTTCCTCGCGGTTTATGAGGAGGGCCGCGACCACAAGGCCGACGCGCGGACCGCCGACGACAGCGAGGATGATACCGGTCTGCTGCCCGCGCTCAATGCCGGCGATATGCCCGCCAAGCGCGCCGTCGATGCCGATCAGCACTTCACCCAGCCGCCGCCGCGCTTCTCCGAAGCTTCGCTGGTCAAGCGGCTTGAGGAGCTCGGCATCGGCCGTCCGTCGACCTATGCGTCGACCTTGCAGGTGCTCAAGGACCGCAACTACGTCCGCACCGAGAAGAACCGCTTCTTTGCCGAGGAGAGCGGGCGCCTGTTGACGGCGTTCCTCGAGCGCTTTTTCGAGCGTTACGTTGCGTATCAATTCACCGCCGGGATGGAAGACGAGCTCGACGCCGTCTCAGGTGGGAACGCCGCGTGGAAAGCCGTGCTCGAAGCGTTCTGGCGCGACTTCAAACCCAAAGCCGACGAGGCGATGGAGAAGAAGCCGAGCGAGGTGACCGCCGAACTCGACATTTTCCTGCAGGACTATCTGTTCCCGCCGCGCGCCGACGGGACCGATCCGCGTCTGTGCCCCAAATGTCAGGCAGGCCGCCTCTCGCTGCGCGGCGGGCGCTACGGGGCGTTTGTGGCTTGCTCGAACTACCCCGAGTGCAAGTTCACCCGCAAGTTCGCGCAAGGCGGCGGCGAGGGTGAAGGGGCAGGGGGTGAGGATGCCGGGCTGGGCAAGGACCCGGTCTCGGGCGAAGAGGTCACGCGCCGGACCGGACGCTTCGGGCCCTATATCCAGCTGGGTGAGGGCAAGGAGGCCAAGCGCGCCTCGATCCCCAAGGACATTCCCGAGCTTGATCTTGAATGGGCGCTCAAGCTGCTTTCGCTCCCGCGCGAGATTGGCGTGCATCCAGAGACGGGCAAAGTAATCACTGCCAGTATAGGGCGTTACGGGCCATATCTCGCGCATGATGGCAAGTACGGCCGGTTGCGCTCGACCGCCGAAGTGTTCGAGACGGGGATGAACGCGGCGGTGGTCAAGCTTGCCGAGGCCGCTGCAGGGGC
>CAIKKO010000016.1 GCA_903828025.1 uncultured Sphingomonadales bacterium | reverse complement strand
TCACCCAGACGAACCCCGCTGCTGCCGTGCCGATCGTCTGCCAGTGAACTTCCTGCCGGGTAACCCTGCGGCGATCCGCATCCTCGAGG
The DNA here is from genome assembly GCA_903828025.1 of uncultured Sphingomonadales bacterium. GTDB lineage: Bacteria > Pseudomonadota > Alphaproteobacteria > Sphingomonadales > Sphingomonadaceae > Novosphingobium. The sequence continues at coordinate 12,474 of CAIKKO010000016.1, read as the reverse complement.
CCGCGTTCGAACTGTGTGCCGTAAAGCATCACGGCGGCGAGCAGCACAGCCCAACCGAGCAGGATCACAATATGGACCACGCCCGCCAGTGCCTGCACAACAAGCAGTGCGGCCAGAGCATGGGCTGCAAGGCGGGCGCTGGCCAGTCGCGCCAGCCCGGCATACTGCAAGCCGCGCAGGCGCCCCCAGTCGCCTTCGGCTGGATCAGCCAGGCCCATAACAGCCATTGCCGGGAGGCTCCGCGGCAGGGCGGGCGTAGTTAGATTGGTCTGTCTGTTCACGGCTGCGGGCATATTGGAGAAACCTTGCGCAATGGTAAGCACATGGAACTTCTGCAGCTTATTCGTCGATCTGAGAATCGATACAAATTAATGTTTTTATTGAATTTTATCCGAAATTTGCAGTTTTTTCGACCCTTCTCCGTGGCCGGAAGCACCGCAGTGCGCACGCAGCCCCTGCCACCTGCCGAAAGGCCGTGCTAGCTTGAGCGTCATCTTTACCTGCAAAGTACGAGCCTCAAGATGGAAAAAGCACTTTTGATACTCGATGGCGGCACTGGCCGCGAGTTGGCGCGGCTTGGCGCGCCCTTCCGGCAGCCCGAATGGTCCGCGCTCGCGCTGATCGAGGGGCCCGACTTCGTGTCGCAAGTCCACCGCGCCTACGCCGCTGCGGGGGCCGATGTCATAACCACCAATTCCTACGCCGTTGTACCGTTCCATATCGGCGAGGACCGCTTTGCCGCCGAGGGCGCAGCGCTCGCAGCGCTGGCCGGCAGACTGGCGCGCGCCGAAGCTGATTCTACCAGCCGTCCGGTACTGGTCGCAGGCTCGCTCCCGCCCGTCTGCGGTTCCTATCGCCCCGATCTGGTAGATCTGGACCGCGCGCGACCCATCGTCGCCGCACTGGTCGCCGCGCTTGCCCCCAATGTCGATCACTGGCTGGCCGAAACGTTGTCCTCGCTCGTAGAGGCCGAGTTGGCCGCCGCCGAAACCAGGGCTACGGGCAAACCGCTATGGCTTTCGTTCACCCTGCAGGATGAGGGCCTGTGCGACGAGCCCTGCCTGCGCTCGGGCGAAAGCGTGACACTCGCTGCGCAGGCCGCGCGCGATCTCGGCGCGGCGGCGCTCTTGTTCAATTGTAGCCAACCCGAAGTCATGCTCGGCGCGGTCGAGGCCGCGCGCGCAGAACTGGGGTATGACAGCCCGATCCGCATTGGCGTCTATGCCAATGCGTTCCCGCCGATGGCGGCGGACGCCGAAGCCAATTCGGCGCTCTGCCCGATCCGCGAAGACCTCACCCCCGCAGGGTACGGCCGCTTTGCCGCCGCATGGCAAGCCGCCGGGGCCTCGATCATCGGCGGATGCTGCGGCATCGGCCCCGAGCATATCGCGCAGCTGCGCGCGGACGCGGTGCATGGCTGAACGGGCGGCCCGGCCCCAGCCCGCCACGACCAAGCCGCCCGGCTGGCCCGATGACGTGACACTGGGCGCGCTGCCGGAAGGCGAACGCCTGATTGTCCACGCCCGCTACCTCGGCACTCGCATCGACACGCGCGGGCTCGCCGCCGATATCGTGCTGGGCCAGCTGGCGAGCGCCGCCGGGCTCACGTTCGCATTCCGCTACGGCGTCGCGGTCACATTCTGCACAAGGGCCGAGACGATCCCCGCGCTCGATCTCGCGCTGCTCGCCCACGTGCAGGAGCCCGCAGAGCATCAGGAAATCGAAACCGCGACCGTGCTGATCACCGACGGCGGCAAGGAGCGCGTCGATGATGACGGCATTATCCAGCTCGCCGATGACGAAGAACCGCGCCTCCTCCTCGTCGCCACTGTCCTCGCGCACAGCGTGATGCTCTCGCGCGATGAAATCCTCGTGTCCGAAGTGTTCGATTCGAGCGGACCGCTGGTCGCCGACTTGCAGGTCAACGGCAAGGCGCGGCTCTCGATCCCCGCAGTGATGCGCATGGTCGGACGCGTGCTCGCCGCGCGCCACCGCGTGATGGGCACCGCGCAAGCTGGCGAGCGGCCCGATCTGCTGTGGGACCACCCCGATCTCGACCGGCTCTACACCCGGCTTGAAGCCGAATACGAGCTGGGCGAACGCGCCGAAGTGCTCGAACGCAAATTCGGGGCGCTGGGCGATTTCACCGAAGTGCTGCTCGAAATCGCGCAGGACAAGCGCGCAGTTCGCCTCGAAGTCGCCGTCATCGCGCTGATCGCGTTCGAAGTCCTGCTGTCGGTTGGGAAGGCCATCTTCGGTTAGATCGCGAGAGGCGGGCGTTTCTCGGCCAATTGCCACAAGGTCAGCCGGTCCCCCAGAATGAGGTACTGCCCTACCGGCCAATAGTGCGCGTGCAGCTCTCTCAGCACCATTGGCGCGGTGACGGAGTTCACGTATTCGCCGAAGTTGGTGCGCGCGAGGATGAAGGTGGGGTGCTGCGCGAGGAAGTCCGCGACGATCTGCTCCTGCGGCCGCCCCAGCGCGCCATACTCCCCGTATTCGGCGCTGTGGAACGGGAAGGGATACTTCGCCTTGGGGCGCGTGCCGGTAGCGGTGTACACCGCCATCGGACCTGAAAAGACATACAGGCTGCGCTGCGGCCCACCGGCCATGATCCGGCTGCCGAGGTCATGAAACTGCACCACATCGGCGCGTCCCGCCGCGATGGCCTGCGGGAAATTGCCCATGACGATAAGACCCGCGACCAGCACCACGGCACCGAACCACCCCGAACGCTGGCGCAGATCGTAAAACGGCACCGCCAGCAGCACGGCGAACGGGGCCAGGAACGCGTAATAATACGCCAGCACATTGTTGGTGAAATAGATCGAGGCCAGCGAACCGGCGGTGGTCACCAGCAGCAGGGCGCTGGCCCGGCGGGGATAGGTCTGCCCGAGACGGAACCACGCCCAAACGCCGCTAGCAATCATCAGCAGGAAGGGCGCGATCACGACCAGTGTTTTCGGGTGAAAGCGTCCAATGCTCACTTTCCGTTCGAAGATCGAGACGAAGTTCGAATAGTAGAAGTCACTGAAATGGCCAGAAGAAGCGTACCACGCCGCCACCGCAAGCGTGGGCGCGAGGCCCACCAGCGCATACAGGCAGGCCCGGCCCAGCACCCCCGTCGGTGCGCGGCCGCTGCGATAATCCTCCAGCAGCACAAAAGCGCCGAGCACGGCGCAGAACGGCGCGGCGGTGTATTTGATCTGGATGGCCAGACCGCCCAGCAGCATCGCCAGCAGCGTCGCGCGCAGCGACCGCTGATGCGCCATTGCGAGGTACACCATGCCAAGGCACAGCGGGGTAAACAGCAGCTCGCTTTGCGCGCCCCGGCACCCGAACACCGTCATGGCGATCAGATAGAGCAGCGCCGCGACCCAGCCGGTAGCGCGGCTGGCCAGCACCGCAGCGATGCGATAGGATAGCCAGGCGCCGCTGCAGGCAAACAGGTTTGCCATGACGAGATAGGCCAAGGCCCCGCGCCCCAGCAGCGCGTGCGCTGCCGCGTACAGCAGGAACAGCCCGATTGGCTTGCGATCCCAGATATCGACATAGGGCACTTGGCCCTGCAGCATGGCCGTGGCGACATAGGAATAGAACTGCTCGTCGTGGTCGACGACCGGATTGTCCATCCACCAGATCCGCACCAGCAGCGAACAGGCGGCGATGAACAGCAGCACCGGCACCTCGCGAAGGAGAACGCCGGTCCTGCTCTCTGCCGTGATCCGCGCAGGCGGCCGCGCGGGCGCGGTGGTCACTCGACCGTCACCGATTTCGCCAGATTGCGCGGCTGGTCCACATCGGTGCCCTTGATCACCGCGACGTGATAGGCGAGCAGCTGCACCGGCACGGCATAGACCAGCGGCGCGATCAGCGGGTGAACCTTGGGCATTTCGATGGTGGCGAGGCAGCCCTCGCCTGCTTCGGCAATGCCTTCCGCGTCGGAGATCAGCACGACTTTGCCGCCGCGCGCGCGCACTTCCTGCATGTTGCTCACGGTCTTTTCGAACAGCGGGCCGGAGGGCGCGAGCACGATCACCGGCACCGCCTCGTCAATCAGGGCAATCGGGCCGTGCTTCATCTCGCCGCTGGCATAGCCCTCGGCGTGGATATAGCTGATTTCCTTGAGCTTCAGCGCGCCTTCGAGCGCCAACGGATAGTCTGGCCCGCGCCCGAGATAGAGCACGTCACGCGCCGGGGCGATCAGATGCGCCATCGCCGCAATCTCGTCATCATGCGCCAGCGCGGCGTTGAGCGCGGCGGGCGTTTCGGCAAGGTGGCCGACGATCTCGGCTTCCTCGGCCTTGCTCAGCCGCCCGCGCTTGACCGCGAGATGCGCTGCAAGCGCGGCCAGCACCGCCAGCTGGCACGTAAACGCCTTGGTCGAGGCGACACCGATTTCCGGCCCGGCGTGGGTCGGCAACAGCAAGTCCGCCTCGCGCGCCATCGAGCTGGTCGGCACGTTGACCACGACCGCGATGGTCTGCCCCGCCGCCTTGCAGTGCCGCAGCGCCGCGAGCGTATCTGCCGTCTCGCCGCTCTGCGAGATGAACAGCGCGAGCCCGCCCGCCTCCAGCACCGGGTCGCGGTAGCGAAACTCGCTCGCCACATCGATATCGACCGGCAGGCGCGCAAACTGCTCGAACCAGTATTTCGCCACCATCCCGGCATAATAGCTGGTGCCGCACGCCACGATGGTCACGCGCGAAATCGTCGAAAGGTCGAAGTCGATCTGCGGCAGCGCCACGGTCTGGTCGATCCGGCGCAGATAGCTGCGCAAGGTCTGCGCCACCACGGTCGGCTGCTCGAAGATTTCCTTCTGCATGAAGTGGCGGAATTCGCCCTTCTCGATCGCCGCAGAGGTAGCGCCCGAGGCAACGATGGGCCGCGTGACCGGATTGTTCTCGAAATCGAAAATCTTCGCGCCCTCGCGCGTGATCACCACCCAGTCGCCCTCTTCGAGATAGGTGATCCGCTGGGTGAGCGGTGCGAGCGCCAAGGCGTCCGATCCCAGATACGTCTCGCCCTCTCCGAAGCCCACCACCAGCGGCGAGCCCAGCCGCGCGCCGATCAGCATGTCGTCTGCCGAACGGAACGCGATGGCGAGCGCGAAGGCCCCGCGCAGCTGCGGCAGCACCGCTTTCACCGCGTCCTCGGGCGGGAACCCGGCCTCGACCAGTTCGGACACCATGTGCGCGACGACTTCGGTGTCGGTCTCGCTCTCAAACGTGCGGCCGCGCCCGATCAGCGCATCGCGCAGCGGCTTGAAGTTCTCGATGATGCCGTTGTGGACCAGCGCCACTTCGCCGGTGGCATGCGGGTGCGCGTTGGCGGTGTTGGGTGCGCCGTGGGTTGCCCAGCGGGTGTGGGCGATGCCGATCTGGCCCGCAGCCGGGTTGCGCGCCAGCTCCAGGACCAGATTGTTCAGCTTGCCTTCCGCGCGCCGCCGCACGAGCTGCCCGGCTTCCACCAGGCAGATCCCCGCGCTGTCATAGCCGCGATATTCCATCCGGCGCAGGCCATCGACCAGCCGGTCCGCGACCTGTTCTTTGCCAACAATTCCGATAATTCCGCACATGGGGAGACTAGACCTTGTTCGGGGTGATGTAGGGCACCCGGATACCAGGCATGTTCGCCGGGAAATCCTTGGTGTTGCGCGTAACAAGGATCGCCCCATGCTCCTGCGCCGAGGCGAAGATCACCGCATCAGGCAGCTTTAGCGAGCGCTTGTTGAACCGCAAGTCGGCGGCACGCCGCGCAATCTCGGGCGAGAGTTCGCGGATCGAATAATTTTGCAGGTAAGATTCAGTTTCCGCTCGAGCGGGCACAGGCATCCCGGCGAGCACCTCGATCCAGGTCACCCGGCTGATCCACGGCCTGCTCGCGCGCCGCAATTCTGCCAGTGCCTGCGGCCGTCTGGCCAATGCATCGATGATGATATTGGTGTCGAAAAAGATGTCGCTCACGCGGAGGCGTCTTTTCTATCTGGTTTCTCATCCGGCAAGGGGCCGTGCCTGGCAGGATCGTATTCCGGATCCCATTCTCGCACCCATTCCTCGCGCAGCCGGTTCTGGTAGTCCATACCGTCTTCGGTGAAACCATACTTGGCCCAGAGACCGAAGCCCGCTTCGAGCCAATCCTTGCTGCTTTGCGCGATGTAGTTGGTCACGGCCTCGCGCAGTATTGCAGCGCGCGACTTGCCCTCAGCCCGCGCCATCGCGTCGAGCCGGGCAACATCTTCTTCGGGAACATCGACAAGGAAACGCGTCATGGCAATAGGATGATATCATATCGCGATATCATGTCAAGACTCCACACTGTGGATGATGGTCGTCAGCACAGCAACGGTATTGCTATCTGGCTTCCCATTAAACTTGCTCAGTGAGTCAAGCCCGTCGGCAGCAGCACGAATGGCATTTGGACCTGCGCCGGTCGGCGACGAATTAACGACATTTTGTAGGGCAAGCGCCGCATGGTAAAATACGAAGGGCATTTCCTAAGAGAAGCGCTCTTTCAACCAATCTATGTCGGCAATATTAGGCTGCATCTGCATCATCGCAATCGCAGCCAATCGAGCACCCGGCGAAGGCGAAGATTTATAAACTCCGATCAGGTCAGAAACTGACTGACTTAGTGCCCGCATTTGAACCAGAATCCGGGTCATCTCTTGCGTTCGTGCTTCTCCTGGCCGCATGGCCGATCGAATGGTATCATATTGTATTGCTAAGCGGTCCATCTGTTCAACAAATTTTCCATTGCCGAGCCGATTTGATTGCAGACTCCATTTCCCCAATCCCTATCTGAGGTGCTTACCCCTTCCGTTCCGCCTTCTTGCGCTTCATCGCATCGTGGAAGCGGTCGGCCCAGCCGGGTTTGACCAGCTGTTCCCCGCGCACGAGGCGCAGTTCGCCATCGGCCACATCGCGGCTGACCGCGCTGCCCGCCGCGACGATGGCGTCCGCGCCGATCTTTACAGGCGCGATGAGGGCGGAGTTCGAGCCGATGAAAGCGCGCTCGCCGATCACGGTGCGATACTTGAAGTAGCCGTCATAGTTGCAGGTGATCGTGCCCGCGCCGATGTTCGCGCCCGCGCCCACGTCGGCATCGCCGAGGTAGGTCAGGTGATTGGCCTTGGCCCCGGCGTGGAGCACCGCGTTCTTCACTTCGACGAAATTGCCGACGCGCGCCTTCTTCTCCAGCACCGCGCCCGGCCGCAGCCGCGCAAACGGCCCGACCGACGCCCCGCTTTCCAGCCGCGCGCCCTCGATGTGGCAGAAGGCGTGGATCACCACATTGTCCGCCACGGTGACGCCGGGGCCGAACACCACGTTCTGCTCCACCGTCACGTCGCGGCCCAGCCGGGTATCCCACGCGAACCACACCGTCTCGGGCGCGACGAGGCTGGCCCCGTTGGCCATGGCCTGAAGGCGGCGCTTCGCCTGCCAGCGGCCTTCGGCTTCGGCGAGTTCGGCGCGGCTGTTGATGCCGGCCACTTCGTCCGGATCATCGGTGACGACCACCGCGCAGACGCGGCCGTCGGTATTGGCGATATTGACGATATCGGTGAGGTAATACTCGCCTTGCGCATTGGCGTTGCCAACGCGGGCGAGCAGCGCAAACAGCTCCTCCCCGCGCACCGCCATCAGGCCCGAGTTGCACAAGCGGCAGGCGCGCTCCGCCGCGCTGGCGTCCTTGTGCTCGACCATCTTGCTGACGACGCCGTCCGCCGCGATCACCCGGCCATATTGCAGCGCGTCCTCCGGCTCGAACGCCAGCACGACCACCGCAGGATTGTCCGCCCCGTGCAACCGTTCCAGCATCGCGCGCATGGTTTCGGTGCGCACGAACGGCACATCGCCGTACAGGATCAGCACATCGCCCGAAAAGCCCGTCAGCGCGGTTTCCGCCTGCTGCACCGCATGGCCGGTGCCGAGCTGCGGGTCTTGCACTGCCAGCTCGGCACTGCCGTTCAGCGCCGCCGCCAGCTGTTCGCGCCCGCTGCCCACCACGACCACCTTGCGCGCCGGTTCCAGCGCATCGGCGCTGGCGAGCAGATGCATCAGCATGGGCCGCCCCGCGATGGGATGGAGCACTTTGTGCGTATCGCTTTTCATGCGGGTGCCCTTGCCGGCGGCAAGGACGATGAGGGCGAGCGGCTGGGCGGGCGGGGCGGCTGTGTCAGTCATGGTTCGGTCCTTGCCAGCATTTCCTTGCAGTTTCCAGAATGGGTCGCGCCGGATCGGTGCCTCACTTGCGTTTCCTTGCGAAAGTCTCGTGCGCCGGTCTGCGCCATCTTGCCATTCCCGCGCGCGCACCCCACTCTTGAGGCAACCGAGGGCTGGATCAAAGATGCCGCCCGCACAGGAGATCACCGATGGCTGAAGACTACGTGCCCCCCAAGGTCTGGACCTGGGACAAGTCCAATGGCGGCGCCTTCGCCGGCGTCAACCGCCCCACCGCCGGCGCACAGCGCGAGGCCGAGCTGCCCGTGGGCGAGCATCCCTTCCAGCTCTATTCGCTCGGCACGCCCAATGGCCAGAAGGTGACGATCCTGCTGGAAGAGCTGCTCGAGCTTGGCATTACCGGCGCGGAATACGATGCCTGGCTGATCAAGATCTTCGAAGGCGACCAGTTCGGCAGCGGCTTTGTCGATGTGAACCCCAACTCGAAGATCCCCGCGATGGTCGATCGCAGCGGGCCGGAACCGTTCCGCCTGTTCGAATCGGGTGCGATGCTGGTGCATCTGGCGGAAAAGTTCGGCCACTTCCTCCCCGCGTCCGGCCCCGCACGCGCCGAAGTGCTGTCGTGGCTGTTCTGGCAGGTCGGCTCCGCGCCGTTCATGGGCGGCGGCTTCGGCCACTTCTACCACTACGCCCCGTTCAAGATCGAATATGCGATCGACCGCTATGCGATGGAAACCAAGCGCCTGTTCGATGTCGCCAACAACCAGCTGAAAAAGACCCGCTTCCTTGCCGGGGACGACTATTCGATCGCCGATATCTCGGCCTATCCCTGGCTCGGCAACATCTATCGCGGCGAGGCTTATGGCGATGCAGCGACGTTCCTTTCGATGCACGAATATGAAGCCGTCGGCCGCTGGGTTGCCGAAATCGACGCGCGCCCTGGCGTGAGGCGCGGCCGTCTGGTCAACACCAACAAGGGCATCCTCGAACGCCACAGCGCCGCCGATTTTGACGCGCTGGCGGAAGGCGTCCTCTGACAAGCAGACGGATGGGGCAATTCCTGCCCCATCCGCCCCTTTTCATTCAGAAACGCGCCGCTATAAGCGCGCCTTCCCGCTGGGGCGTCGCCAAGTGGTAAGGCACCGGTTTTTGGTACCGGCATTCGGAGGTTCGAATCCTCCCGCCCCAGCCAGCGGTCTTCACGAACAGTTTTTGGCGGCCCGCGCCTTGGCCAGCTTGATGTTGCTCACCCCGTCCAGCGCCGTCAGCAGACCGCGCGCCGCCAGCGCGTCATAGCGGCTGAGGGCATCGCGGTCCGCCGCGCAGGCCTCCGCCTTGCGGCCTGCCGCATCGAGCGTCTCGCCCACCAACGTATAATCGAACACCACGTCGCGCGAGTGGAGCGGGCTGGGCTCGGCCTTAAGCAGCGCCTCATCTCCACTGCGAATCTCGGCCATCAGCGCCAGTGCCTTGGCGGTCTCGCCCGCCAGCCCCAGCGCCTGCGCCATAGCATTGCGCACCACGCGCAAGCGGCGGCGGCCCTCGCGGTCGGCGGGGTCGATCCGCACCGCCTCACGCGCGGCGGCTTCGGACTCTGCCAGCACCTCCAGCGCCGCGCGCGGGCGCTTCAGATCGGGGAGGGTTGTGCCCAGAGTCCACGCCGCGACGCTTTCCGCACCGGGCAGATAAGGGTGCGCCGGATAGGCCCGCCGCAGCGCCTGCACCGCCTCCAGCGCCGCGCGGTACAGCGACAGCGCTTCGGCGGGCTTGTCCTGAAAATAGAGCGCTTCGGCCTTGCTCGCGAGCAGGCGGTTGCGGTCGAGGCTGTCGTTCCAATTCATGCCCGCCGGGATCAGCGCGAGCGCCGCATCGGCAAGCTGCGCTTCCTCGGCAAAGCGGCCCTGCCAGCCGCGCAGATCCGCGAGCACCGCCGCGCGGGTGCGCGCCAGCATGCGATCGGGCGGGAGCGCGGCGATCAGCGCATCGGCCTGCTTCGCCAAAGCCTCTGCCGCCCCGATATCGGCCTGCATGAACGCGGCCAGCCGCACGCGCTCAAGCAGCACCCGCGCACGCAGCTGCCGCGCCGGGACCGATGGCAGCGGCGCGAGCAGCGCATCGGCGCGCTTCAGGTCCGCATCCGCCCGGTCCGGCTGGCCGAGATTGGGCCGCCCCGCCCCCGCCAGATGCTGCGCCAGCAGGAGCAGGCCCCCCGCCGCCTCGATCCGCACCGCGTCCGAACTTTGCGCGCTCGCCGCCAGCCGGTCGAGATAGGCCTGCGCCGCTGCCGCCGTCTCGGCGCGCAAGGGCAGCGTGCCGGGCATGCTTTCCAGCCGGGGCAAAGTGGTGTGGAGCATCGTGTTGGCCGCGCCGCGCGCATCGGCAAAGCGCGCCTCCGCCTCGCGCCGCGCTGTGTCCGCGCGCCAATAGGACAGCGTGGTCAGCGTGGCCGTCGCGGCAAGCAGCCCGAACGCTGCGCCCACCAGCACCAGCCCGCGCCGATGCCGCCAGGCGAACCGGCTCGCGACATAGCCCCACGGCGCATCTTTGCGCGCCCGGACCGGCAGGCTGGCGCGGTGGCGGCGCAGATCCGACAGCAGCGCGGCCACATCGGGATAGCGGTCCGCGGGATTGACTGCGAGCGCCGAGGTCGCAATCGCCTGCAGATCGCCCTTTAGCCACCCCGTCGGCAGCAGCGAACCGGGCACCGTGGGCCATGTGCCATCGGGCAGCCGCTCGGTCAGCACCTGCACCAGCAGCATGCCGAGGCTGAACACATCGCTCGCCACGGTCGGCGGAGCCCCGCCAGTGCGCTCGGGCGCGGCATAACCGCGCGTGAGCGGCGAGGGGGCCGCCCCCGCCTCGCTGGCCAAATCCCCGATCACCCGCGCAATGCCGAAATCGAGCAGATGCACCGAACCATCGGCGCGCATCAGGATATTGCTGGGCTTGAGGTCTGCGTGGATCACCAGATTGCGGTGCGCATGCGCCACCGCCTCACCGATCTGTTCAAAGGCATCGAGCCGCGCGGCTCGATTGGCTCCGGCTTTGTCCAAGGCCTCGGTCACCGGCAGGCCGTCGATGAAGTCCATCGCCAGCCACGGCCGCTCCTCGTACTCCCCGCCATCGAGAATCCGCACGATCCCCGGGTGCCGCAGCCGTGCCAGCATGCGGCGCTCTTCGGCAAAGCGCGCAAGCCCGCCCTCGCTGGCAATATCGGCGCGGATCAGCTTGATCGCCACGGTCTGCTGGAACCGCCCGTCGTCGCGCTCGGCCTTGAGCACTTGCCCCATGCCGCCGCGCGCGATTTCGCCGGTCACGCGGTAGGGCCCGATCCGCTCGGCGATCACGTCGGTCAGGCCAAACGCGCGCGCGAAGGTTTCGGTCTGGAGGAACGGCGCATCCCCGCCATCGAGCGCGAGCAATTGCTCGACCCGCGCGCGCAGCGCCGCATCCGCGCCGCATGCCGCAGCTACGAAGGCGGTGCGCGCTTGCGGGTCGGCCAGCGCCAGCGCGGCCTCGACGATCTCCAGCGCGCGGGTGTCACGCGTGGTCATGCGGATCTTGCAGCTCGGCCGCGAGCCACAGCCGCGCCGCTTTCCACCGGCGCTTCACCGTGCTTTCCGATTCCTGCCAGAGCGCGGCGATATCGGGCACGCTGAGCCCGGCGAAGAAGCGCAGCTCGACCAGCCGCGCCAGCTCGGGGGAGGCGGCTTCCAGCTTGACCAGCGCGGCATCGAGCGCTTCGACATCGAACGGCGGCTCGCCCTCTCCGCTCGAGAGGGAAAGCTCCGGGGCTTGCCGCTTGCGCGCGCGGCGGCTGCGGATCGCGTCGATCATTGCCTGACGCAGCACCCGTGCGCCCGTGGCGAAGAAGTGCTGCCGATCGGCAAAGGTCATGCGCCCTAGCTTCATCAGCCGCAGCGCCGCTTCGTTGACCAGCTCGGTCGGCTGCAAGGTGAGGTAAGGCGCATCGCGCCGCAGCAGCCGCGCCGCCGCCTGCCGCAGCTCGTCGTAGACCGAAGCGAGCAGGGCATCGCGCGCCGCCGCTGTGGTCGGCTTGCTCTCCTGTTCCGGCTTCGCTGCCTCGCTCACCCCGCACCGCTCCTTCCCGGCGGAAGGAGTGCAGCGCGGGGCGCGCATTGGCAACCGATGGTCGCACGGCTTTCGGTGGCGGCGCCGGCCGATTTTGCCGGGCGGCCGCCGGCGGTGGCGCAACCGGCGCCGGTTCACGCGCGGCCGGCGGAGGCGGCTTGACCTGCGCCTGCAGGCGCCCCCTGATCGCACCTTTGCC
>CAIKKO010000015.1 GCA_903828025.1 uncultured Sphingomonadales bacterium | reverse complement strand
GGGCTGGGCGAGAAGCTGCTGTTCGATCCGCAGCTGGTCGTGCCGAACGAGCACCTCAGCCTCAAGCAAGGCGCGGTGGTGCCCTGGGCCAAGTCCAACCCGCCCTCGCCCTATTACATGCAAGTGCTCGCCAGCCTCGCGGGCCATTTCGGTTTCAGTCTGGAAACGCCGTGGGACAAGCTGCCCGGCGAGGTCCAGCTCGTCATCCTCTATGGCACCGGCGGCAAGGCCGTCCCGCTCACGTTCGTGGACGGCAAGAAGAGCTACACTGTCCAGAAGGCGTTCGAAGGCGTCATCGGCAACTTGAACCGCCGCATGCTGCAAACCGAAAGCGCGTGGATGCGCGAGGAGCTTTCCAAGTACCAGACCGCGCAGCCTTGCGAGACGTGCCACGGCGCGCGCCTCAAGCCCGAAGCGCTGAGCGTCAAGGTGGCGATGGCGGATATTTCCAGCATCACGCACCTCTCCGTCGCCGCTGCGGTCGATTGGTTTGGCAAGCTGGATCAGCAACTTACCGCGCAGCAAAGCCAGATCGCCAAGGCCATCCTCAAGGAAATCAACGAGCGGCTCGGCTTCCTTAACAATGTCGGGCTCGATTACCTCAATCTCGATCGCACCTCGGGCACGCTTTCGGGCGGCGAGAGCCAGCGCATCCGCCTCGCCAGCCAGATCGGCTCGGGCCTCTCGGGCGTGCTCTATGTGCTCGATGAGCCCAGCATCGGCCTCCACCAGCGCGACAACGACCGCCTGCTCATCACGCTCAAACGCCTGCGCGATCTCGGCAACACGGTGATTGTGGTCGAGCACGACGAGGACGCGATCCGCACCGCCGACCATGTGGTCGATCTCGGCCCCGGCGCGGGGGTTCACGGCGGCGAGATCGTCGCGCAAGGCACGCTGCAGGATATCCTGAGCAATCCCAATAGCCTGACGGGCCAATACCTCACCGGCGCGCGCCGCATCGAAGTGCCTAAGACGCGGCGCAAGGGCAACGGCCTCACCATCACGGTGGAGGGCGCGCGGGCCAACAACTTGCAGAACGTCACCGCCTCGATCCCGCTCGGCACCTTCACCTGCGTCACCGGCGTGTCCGGCTCGGGCAAATCGAGCTTCACCATCGACACGCTGCACGCCGTTGCCGCGCGCACGCTCAATGGCGCGCGCCTGATCGCCGGGGCGCACGACCGCGTGACCGGCCTCGAACACTGCGACAAAGTGATCGAGATCGACCAGTCCCCCATCGGCCGCACCCCGCGCTCGAACCCCGCGACTTACACCGGCAGCTTCACCCTGATCCGTGACTGGTTCGCGGGCCTCCCCGAAAGCGCCGCGCGCGGCTACAAGCCCGGCCGCTTCAGCTTCAACGTCAAAGGCGGGCGCTGCGAAAAGTGCCAGGGCGACGGCCTGATCAAGATCGAGATGCACTTCCTCCCCGATGTCTACGTGACGTGCGAGGAATGCGGCGGCAAGCGCTACAACCGCGAAACGCTGGAGGTGAAGTTCAAGGGCCACTCCATCGCCGATGTGCTCGATATGACGATCGAGGACGCCGAGGAATTCTTCAAGGCCGTCCCCCCGATCCGCGACCGGATGCACATGCTCAATGAAGTGGGGCTGGGCTATGTCAAAGTCGGCCAGCAGGCGACCACGCTTTCGGGCGGTGAGGCGCAGCGCGTCAAACTCGCCAAGGAACTCGCCCGCCGCTCCACCGGGCAGACGCTCTATATTCTGGACGAGCCCACCACTGGGCTGCATTTCGAAGACGTGCGCAAGCTGCTCGAAGTGCTCCACGCGCTGGTGGAGCAAGGCAATTCGGTGGTGGTGATCGAACACAACTTGGACGTCATCAAGACCGCCGACTGGGTGATCGACCTGGGGCCGGAGGGCGGCGTGAAGGGCGGCGAGATCGTGGCGGAAGGCG
>CAIKKO010000014.1 GCA_903828025.1 uncultured Sphingomonadales bacterium | reverse complement strand
GGGTCGCTAGCGACCCAACCCGCAATCGCATCATGCACCAATTTCAAGATACAAGGTGTCAGCGCAAAGCGCTGACGGAGGGGTTTCTAAGCAGGCAGCCGCAGCAGCGTCAGCCGGGCTTTGCCGACTTTGCGTTCGCTCTCGATTGCGAGGTTCTTGGCCCCGGCAGGCTCGTCCGCATGCGTTTCGAGGCTCACCCAGGTGCCTGCGCCGACCCAGCCCAGCCGCACCAGCTTGTCGAGCGCGACCGCGCCCGCGCCCGAACCGTAGGGCGGATCGAGCATCACCACATCGAGCGGGGCTTTGACCGGGCCGAGCCCGAGCACCGACGCAGCGCGCACGTCGCAGCGGGTCTGCGCCTGCAGCGCGGCGATATTGGCGCGCAGCGCGCGGATCGCCGCCGGGTCCTGCTCGACGAACACTGCCGAAGCCGCGCCGCGCGAGAGCGCTTCAAGCCCGAGCGCACCCGAACCGGCGAAGAGATCGGCGACGGCGAGATCCTCGAAGCTGCCGAGCCGGCTGGTCAGCATCGAGAACAGCGTCTCGCGCGTGCGGTCCGAGGTGGGCCGGGTGGTGTCGCCGACCGGGGCCTGCAATTTGCGTCCGCGCCAGGTGCCCGCAATGATCCGCAGCATCAGCGCTTGCCTCCGGGCCGCCCGCCGGGCTTGGTGCCGTCGGGTTTGGTGCCAGTTGGCTTTCTGGGCGTACTGCGCAGCGTCTTGCGGGGCGCGCGGGCATCGGGTCCGGGCGAGGGCGCTTCGGCTGCCGGGGCCTTGGCATAAGGCCGATTGGGATACGTCTTGGCGGCGGGTTTGGGAGCCGACGGCTTGGCGACGAGGTGTCCGGCTTCGGCTGACGGCCTGACGCGAGCGGGGCGCGCGGACCGCTCGGGCATCGGCTGCTCTTGCGCGGGGAAAGACCGCTCGTTGCGAACCGGACGGGCAGGCGCAGGGCGCACCGGGGCGGCAACCGGCATGGGCTTGCGCGGGGCAATCGGCTTGCCCGCATGCACCGCCTGCTGCACGCGCGTCGCGGTGTCGCCCGCAAGCCCCTTGCGGAAGCGCTCGACCACCGCTTGCGGGACTTCTTCGGCCCCGCCGCGCGGCAGTTCGCCCAGATCGAACGGGCCGTAGCGCAAGCGCAGCAGGCGCGAGACTTCGAGCCCGAGATGCTCCAGCACGCGGCGCACTTCGCGGTTCTTGCCTTCGCTGAGCGTCAGCTCGATCCACTTGTTGCGGCCCGTGCTGCGCTCCAGATTGGCGTTGATCGGGCCGTAGCGGATGCCCTCGATCTCCACGCCTTCCATCAGCTCTTCGAGCATGGTCTGCGTGACATCGCCGAACGTGCGCGCGCGGTAAGTGCGCGGGACGGCGTTGGCGGGCAGCTCCATCGCGCGCTTGAGCTCGCCGTCATTGGTCATGAGCAGCAGGCCCTCGGTGTTGATATCGAGCCGCCCGACCGGCATGACCCGGCCTGCGCCGGGGGGCAGGGCGTTGCGCAGCGCGGTGTAGATCGTCGGCCGCCCGGTGGGATCGCGCTCGGCGGTGATCAGGCCCGAAGGCTTGTGGAACATGAACAGGCGCGGCGGTTCGGGCGCGGCGACGGGGGTGCCGTCGACCGTCACGCCGCGCAGGTTTTTGAGGATCGTGGCGGGGGTGGTGATGACCTCACCATCCAGCGCGACGCGGCCATCGGCGATATAGCGCTCGATCTCGCGGCGGCTGGCGACCCCGGCGCGGGCGAGCAGCTTGGCGATCCGGTCCCCCTCGCGCTCGGTGCCGTCTTCGGCCAGCGCGCGGGTTTGCGGCACGGCTGCGGCTTTGGGCAGGCGCGGCTTGGGGATCTTGTAGGGGGCGGGTGGGCCCGGATTGCGCCGAGAGCCTGTGCCTGAACCGGTAGGAGCCGCGGGCCGTCCCGGTCGGCCGCTCCTGTCTTTGGGGGGGAATGCCATCCGCTGCCCTTACGCCGCGCAAGCGCCGCCGTCACCCCGCCTTGGACATTTCGCGCTGGCAGATCTCGTGGAAGCGCCGGATGCCGCCTTCGAGCGTGCCGAGCGTGAGCATTTTGACCGCGCCGGTGGCAAGGCCCTGCTGGCCAAGTTCGGCGGCGCGGAAGTCCTCTGCGCCGAACACGCGCCCGTCGAGCAGTTCCCAGCTGCGCCGCCAGTGGTCTTCCGCCTTGGCGTCGGCGGGGGCCTCGGCGATCAGCATGAAGTCCTCGACCAGCGTCCGGTCGTGCGCTTGCGGCCAGACGGTCATCAGGTTCACGTAGTCCGGGCTGACCACCACGACCGTCGCGGGGAACAGCTGGTAGGCAAAGGTGGCGACCCGGCGCAGCGCCTGCCAGTCCGTCAGATCGAGCCCGTCGAGCTCGGTCACGCGGCCGACGATGGCGCGCATGTGCGGGCCGATCTCGTCGCCCGCCGTGACGCCGTCCTTGAAATAGGGCGCGATGGTCTGCGCGTGGAGGCGCTGGACATGGTAGCTTTCGAGGAAGGCGTCCATGATCAGCTTCCAGTTCGACGCGACCGTGTGCGTGCGGCGTGCATAGAGGAAATGCTGCGCCAGACCCGCCGCAGCAAAATCCGCGCTAATGGTTTCCGCAGCTGCAAAATCCGCCGGCGCAAGTTCATTTTGGGGCGCATACCAGATCAGCCCGCCCGCCTCGCGGCTGGGCAGCTCGATCAGGCCCATCGCGGCTTTGTCGAGCCCCGGAAATGTTTCGGGCCGGGGCAGCGCGAGCAGCGCGCCGTCCGTCGCATAGGTCCACGCGTGGTAGGGGCAGACGAGGCGCTTGGCGCAATGCACCTCCGCCGCTTCGACCAGCCGCGTGCCGCGATGGCGGCAGACATTGAGCAGCACATGCACTTTGCCCGCACCGTCGCGCGTGATCAGCAGCGCCTGGCCGGTAGCGTCATGCGGCACGGCCATATCGGGTTGCGGCAGCAAGGCAGAAGGCGCGAGCACTTGCGGGAACCGCGCAAACAATCCCGCCTGCTCGCGCGCCCAATGCTGCGGATCGGTATAGACGCTGGCGGGCACGTGGCTGATCGCCTCAGCCTTGCGGCCCTGACCGGAGGCGACTTGCCGGGCGAGCGCGATCTGGCCTGCGGTGGGCTGCGCTGCGCTGGTGATCGTGGCCATGGT
>CAIKKO010000013.1 GCA_903828025.1 uncultured Sphingomonadales bacterium | reverse complement strand
CCGGCTCAAGATGGCGATTGCCGATGCGCTGGCCAACCGGGTCAAGCTGCTGCCCCAGCTCGCCGCCCGCCCGCTCTCGCGTCCGCGTGCCGATGCCTTCGAAGTCCAGCCCATCGTGATCTTCGACAACAAGGCCTCGAATCGCTTCACCGTGATCGAGGTTGGGGCGCGCGACCGGCCTGCGATTCTCAGCAGCCTTGCCCGTGCGTTGTTCGAAGCGCGGCTGGTGGTCCATTCAGCGCACATCGCGACGTATGGCGAACGCGCGGTCGATACGTTCTACGTGACCGACTTGCTTGGCGAGAAGCTTGAGACGGAAAGCCGTCTGCGCTCGGTCGAAAAGCGCCTGATCGAAGCGGCGGAAGACCGGCGGGCGAAGCAGGTCGCGGCCTGATTTTCGTCCTTTCGGGGCGAACCGAGCATTGGCCGTATTCCCCGGCGCGCGATCCGCGCCTATCATCGCGGCCATGACCGAAGCGCAGTATCTTTCCGGACGACTCCTGCTCGCCATGCCCGGCATGGCGGACCAGCGCTTCGATCACGCGGTGATCGCGATGTGCGTGCACGATGAGCACGGCGCGCTCGGCATCGGCATCGGCAGCGTGCGCGAGGGCGTGACGCTGCACGGGCTGCTAAAGGATATCGGCATCGAGCCCGGCCTCGCGCCCGATGTGCCGATCATGAACGGCGGCCCGGTCGAAACGGCGCGCGGCTTTGTGCTGCACACCACCGATTGGGCCGGCCCCGCCTCGGTCGAGGTCACCCCGCTTTGCGCATTGTCTGCCTCGATGGAGCTGCTGCGTGCGATTGCGGCGGGCAAGGGCCCGTCCAAATGGATCGTGGCGCTCGGCTATGCCGGCTGGGGCGCGGGCCAGTTGGAGGGTGAGATGCGGCACCATGGCTGGTTCGCCGCGCAAGGCCGCCCCGAAATCCTGTTCGACACCCCGGTAAATGCGCGCTGGGCCGCCACCTGGCGCGCCGAAGGCATCGACCCCTCACACCTCGTCAGCGAGACGGGGCGGGCCTGACAGACAAGCTGAAAAAGAGCCGTTCGTGTCGAGCGAAGTCGAGACACCGGGCTCGGATCAGCGCACACCGTCCTGGCCCAGCCGCCGCACCGCTTCATCCTTGTCGATCAGCTGCAGCAACGTCTTCATATCCGGCCCATGGTCCATACCCGTGAGCGCCTGACGCAGCGGCAGAAACAGCGCCTTGCCTTTGCGGCCCGTTGCCTCTTTCAGCGCCCCGGTCAGCGCACTCCACGGGTCGAGGTTCCAGTCCAGCATCGCCGCAACGGTTGCGGCTTGATCCAGAAAGCCCAGCGTTTCGGCATCGAACGCCGGGGCTTCCACCGGCCCGGTGATCACCCGCCACCATTCCGCCGCCTCGCCGATCTGCGTCAAATTCGGCCGAATTGCTTCCCATGCCGCCGCGCCCATACCTTCCGGCAGCAGATGCGCCACCCGGTCAAACGCTAGGCGGTGAACAATTGCGGCATTCACGCGGTGCAAGTCCGCTTCATCAAACCGCGCCGGTGCGCGCCCGAACCGCGCCAGATCAAAGCTGGCGGCCAGCGCGTCCGCATCCAGCGCCGGATCGACCGGATCGGATGTGCCCAGCCGCGCCAGCAGCGCCACCAGCGCTTCGGGCTCGATTCCCTCGGCGCGCAGTTCGTCCACGCCCAGCGAACCGAGCCGCTTCGATAGCTTGCCCTCGGTGCCGGTCAGCAGCGCGGCGTGGGCGAAGCGCGGCGGCTCCGCGCCCAGCGCGGCGAACATCTGCACTTGCGTCGCGGTGTTCGAAACGTGGTCCTCGCCGCGCAGCACATCGGTCACGCCCATTTCGGCATCGTCGATCGCGCTTGGCAGCATATAGAGCCACGAGCCGTCGGCGCGGCGCACCACCGGGTCCGACATTTGGCGCGGATCGAACTGCTGGGGCCCGCGAATGCCGTCGTTCCACGTGATCGGCGTTTCATGATCGAGCAGGAAGCGCCAGTGCGGTGCCTCGCCCGCCGCCGCCTTTGCCGCGTGGTCTTCCTCGCTCAATGCCAGCGCCCCGCGGTCATAGATCGGCGGCAACCCGCGCCCCAGCAACACCTTGCGCTTGAGATCCAGCTCCTGCGCGGTCTCATAGCAGCGATAGAGCCGCCCCGCCGCCATCAGCCGCTGGAACGCCGCCTCATAAATGGCAAAGCGCGCCGATTGCCGCTCCTCGCCATCGGGATGGAGCCCCAGCCACGCCAGATCGGCCCGGATCGCTGCGACATGCTCCTCGCGGCTGCGCGCCTGATCGGTATCGTCGATCCGCAACAGAAACCGCCCGCCATGCTTTTTGGCGAGCAGCCAGTTGAGTAGCGCCGTGCGGATATTGCCGACATGGAGCGTGCCCGTGGGCGAGGGGGCGAAGCGGGTGGTGAAGGGTTCGGACATGAGCGCCCTATAGCGCACCGCTGCAAACTGACCAGATCAGCCTAACCCGTCCGAAACCCGTGCGTGATCGGATAGCGGCGGTCGCGGCCGAAGTTGCGCATGCCCAGCTTCACGCCCGGCGGGGCCTGACGGCGCTTGTATTCGGCCAGATTGAGCAGCCGTTCGATCCGTGCCACGGTGGCCCGGTCAAAGCCATCGGCCACGACTTGATCGACGCTCTTTTCGTGCTCCACCAGCCCCAGCAGGATCGCATCGAGCACCGCGTAATCCGGCAGCGAATCCGAATCCTTCTGGTCCGGCCGCAGCTCGGCGCTGGGCGGCTTGGTAATGATCCGCTCGGGCATCACGGCGCTTTCGGGACCGAGGCCGATCTTGGGCCGCGCCGCATTGCGCCAGCGCGAAATCGCGAAGACCGTGGTCTTGTAGGCGTCCTTCAGCGGGTTGTAGCCGCCGTTCATGTCGCCGTAGATCGT
>CAIKKO010000012.1 GCA_903828025.1 uncultured Sphingomonadales bacterium | reverse complement strand
CCAGCTGGCGCTCGCTCGAAAGGTACTGGCTGGCGGTGGGCGCGACATAGCCGAACTCGACATCGTTCCACAGCTTCAGTTGCTGCTGGTTGGCGCGGGTTTCCACCTCGGTTTCAAGGTAGAGCTTCTCCTTGCGCAAGGCCACGATCTGCTCCTCGGTGCGGTGCACCTGGCTGCGCAATCCGTTGACGCGGAAGGCCAGCACCATGACCAGCGCGCCGCAGATCAGCAGCAACGCGATCCAGCCGATCGAACGGAAACGGTGGGCGCTCAGCATCATGCCGCCAGTCCCCCGAACGAATGGCCTTCACGCGCCGGGGCAGCGGTCCGCACCGCCCAGCGCAAAGTGGCCGAACGCGAACGGGGATTGCGCGCCTCCTCCTCGGGGCCCGGGCGGATCGCCGCCGAGGGCTTTTCGAACACGGGCTTGCCGACCGGGTCAGGACTGGGCAGGTGACGCGACCCGGCCGGCATTGCCCCTGCGCTCTCACGCAGGAACTGTTTAACGATGCGATCTTCCAGACTGTGAAAGCTGACCACAGCGAGCCGTCCGCCGGGCGCGAGCATGCGCTCGGCGGCGGCGAGGCCTGCGGTCAGCTCGTCCAGCTCGCCGTTGATATGGATGCGCACCGCCTGAAAGCTGCGCGTGGCGGGATCACGCGGCGCGCCGGGGCGGTAGCCGAGCGCCTTGCGCACCACATGCGCGAACTGGCCGGTGGTGGTCAGCGGCCGGGCGGCGACAACCGCGCGGGCGATGCGGCGCGATTGGCGCTCCTCGCCATAGCGGTAGAGCACATCGGCAATCGCTTCCTCGCTCGCTTCGTTGAGGAAATCGGCGGCGCTTTCCCCTTCCTGCGACATGCGCATGTCGAGCGGGCCATCGGTGGAGAAGGCAAAGCCGCGCGCCGCCTGATCGAGCTGCATCGAACTGACCCCGATATCGAACACCACGCCCTGCACCGCCGCGATGCCCGCAGCGGTCAGCGCCGCGACGATCTCGGAAAAGCGGCGCGGGTGGAGCACGAGGCGCGGCGGATTTTCAGACGCTTCGGGCCAGTCCTGCCCCGCCGCAATCGCATCGGGATCGCGGTCAAACGCGCGGACGGTGGCTCCGGACGCGAGCAGGCGGCGGGTGTAGCCGCCCGCACCGAACGTGGCGTCGACAATCAGCGAGCCGGGTGCAAGGCCAGAAGCAGGCGCTAGAGCGGCGACCACCTCATCGAGGAGGACAGGGATATGGGGCGCGCTCATTTGCGCGCCGCCTTGTTGGCCAGCTCGGCCATCTTGGCGCGGCACGAGGACTTGGCCGAATCCCATTCGGGCCCCATCGCGAACAGCACGTCGGGCGCCCAGATGGTGAACTTGTTGATGCCGCCATGGAAGTAGAGCGCTTCCTTGATCCCGGCCTGCTCACCCAGATGCTCGGGCAGAACGAAGCGGCCGGATTCGTCGAAGCTCATCGTCGCGAAGCCGCAGAGCTGCGCCTCGCGCACATCGCGGTCAAAGTCCTCGCCGCGCTTGAGCGCCTTTTCTTCTTCCTTATCAATTTGCTCAAGGAAAGTTTCGGCGTAGGCTTCACCGAACCCAACGAGGCAAGGGTGCTTGTGATGCTTGTCGATGCACAGAACGCGCTCGCCGCCCGAGGCGGCTTTCACCTTGGCCCGGAAGTCTGCAGGGAGGACAAAACGGTTCTTCTCGCCGCGCGGCGAAAAGCCCTGCCCCCAAAACTGCGACTGTGCCCCAGCCACGCCCCACGCCCCCGCATCGGCGCAAAAGCTCCCAGCCCGGCCCGCGCGCCCGCGCTGGCCGGAACATCCCTCGCGGATGCGCCATGAAGTTTGCCTCGATGAAAATGAGCCTTAACGCGGGATAGTCGGGGCGAAAAGGGGAAAATGCGGGAATTTGCGTCCAAGCGTTGATTCCAGTGGATGAATCATTGCTTAAGGGCAAACCCGCGCGCGCTGGCCGCTCAACCATGTCTGCGCTGACCCACGCATTTCCGCCAAAAACCGGGCGAGACACCATCCGCGCCCGCGCCATCCCCAAGCCGCCCCGCGCTTTCCCCGGGCTGCGAGTCGCCGGTTTCAGCGGGTAAACGCGCGGGCCATCAGCATGCGCAGGCCCTGCCTGCGGGCGGCGGGCTGATCCGAGGGCTCCAGCACCGCGGAATCCGCCACAATCAGCGCAAAACCCTTGCCGACCCGGCACGCCGCGATGAGCCCCTGCCCCTCGATCCGGCACGCGGCATCCCCGCCGGGCAGGGGTGCGAGCGTTCCGGCAAGGCGCACCGGCAGGCCCGTTCCCGTGTTTTCCCGTAGCTCGCCCGGCTGGTCCGGATCGAACCGCAGTTGCAGCCCCCAATGCGTCAGGATCGGCGAGAGCAGCGCGGTATCCTGCGGCCGCCGCCGGTCGCCCAGCGCGAAGCGGCTCTCCCATGTCAGCAGCGGATCGGCGAACAGCAGCACATGCCCGCCGCCGCGCACCCAGCGATCAAGCGCGACATTCTCCTGCGGCTCCAGCGGACGCGGCTGCGCCATCACCAGATCGGCAAAGCCTTCAGGCTGCACCAAAGTATCGAGCAGCACCACCCGGTGCCCATCTGCCAGCACGGCGCGCGCCCAGTGAGGCTTTGGCTGAGCGGCAATTTGCCCGGCCACATCGTCCGCCTCGCTCCACCAGATCGGCAGGCTGGTGAACAGGCCGAGCGGCGTGCGCGCCAGGGGTGGCGGCGCGGTCAGCCAGCCGAGCAGCACCGCCGCCAGCGCGCAGGCGACCACGCCCGCAGGCGCAGCGGTGCGATGCCGTAAACCGGTCAGTTGCCGGCAGGACGCGGTGCGGGGCGCGGCGCTTTGTTGCCGCTGCCCACCGGCAGTTCGGGCGCAACGCCCATATCGACCAGCGGATCGTTGGCCGCAGACGCGCTGGCGCTGGGGCTGGCCATTGCGGCGGCGCTGCCCGCCGTGGTCGTATCGACCTGCTTGGCGCGGTCCATGATGACATTGGCGAGGCTGACAAGCAGCAGCATCCCGGCCAGCCCGAACAGCCCCACCTGCAAGCGGTGCACCGCCTGCGCGCGCAATTCGCGCGGGGACGCGGCGACCGGCTGAAGCGCGGCCAGCCGCGCGGTCTCGCTGGCAATGCCCGCCGCCGACATCGGTTCGGCCGCAGGCGTGCGATCAGGAAAGAAGCCAAACAGCGCCATCGGCCGCGATATTACCGCGTTATGCAAGCCAAGGGAAGACGGGCAAGCCCTTCGCGCGCAGCCACTCCGGATTGTAGAGCGAGGAGAGGTAGCGGAAGCCCGTGTCACACAGGATCGTGGCCACGCGCGCGCCCGGCCCGAGCTGCTTGCCCAGCGCCACCGCGCCCGCGACGTTGATCCCGCTGGACAGGCCAAGGCACAGGCCTTCCTCCGCGAGCAGGCGGGTGACCCATTCGAGGCCCTCTGCATCCGAAATGCGGAACTGGGTATCAATCGGCGCGCCTTCGAGATTGGCGGTCACGCGCCCCTGCCCGATCCCTTCGGCAACCGAGGAGCCCTCGGCCTTGAGCTCGCCGTTGGCGTAATAGTTATACAGCGCAGCGCCGTGCGGGTCTGACAGCGCAATGGTCACGTTCTCATCGAACGCCTTCAGCCCGAAACCGACGCCCGCGATGGTGCCGCCAGTGCCCGCCGCGCAAGTAAACCCGTCGATCCGGCCTTCCATCTGCGCCCAGATTTCGGGCGCGGTGCTTTCGATATGCGCGCGGCGGTTGGCGATATTGTCGAACTGGTTGGCCCAGATCGCACCTTCGGTCTCCTCGGCAATGCGGCGCGAGGTGTGGACGAAGTGCCCCGGATTGGAAAACGGCGCGGCGGGCACCAGGACCAGCTCTGCCCGGAGCGCGCGCAAGGTGTCCATCTTCTCGCGCGATTGCGTTTCGGGCATCACGATCACGGTCTTGTAGCCCAGCGCATTGGCGACCAGCGCGAGGCCGATGCCGGTGTTGCCCGCCGTGCCCTCCACGATGGTGCCGCCGGGCTTGAGCGCGCCCTTCGCCTCGGCATCGCGCACGATCCACAGCGCCGCGCGGTCCTTCACCGAAGCGCCGGGATTGGCGAACTCGCACTTGCCGTAAATCTCGCAGCCCGCCGCCGCGCTCGGCCCCTTGAGCAGCACGAGCGGCGTGTTGCCGATAAGCGAGAGCGTGTCAGTCACGAGAGCGGGTGGCGGCGCGGTGTTTGTCATGGCGCGAGAGGTAATGCCCCGCCGCGCCAGCCGCAACGGAATTGCGCTTTCAGGGGGGCAAGGGGGGTTTGGGGGACCGAGGGCATGGCAGCGCATCCTTTCCATGCCCTGCAACCAAAACCCCTCCCCCGTTCGGGGGAGGCTGGGTGGGGGTAACCGGAGCTTGGCGGAGAGCGCGGATACCCTTCCCCAACCCCTCCCCACCGGGGAGGGGCAAGAGCAGTGTCGTTCCAAGCCTACTCCCGCCCAGCGCGGATCGCCCCCGCCGCTGCGAACGGCGCAATCGCGAGCGCGGCGATGCTGGAGGCGGCGAGCAGCAGCAGCCCGCCCTCCCCGCCCGGCTGGAGCGAGCCCGCGCCAAAGATCAGCAGCGGCACCGCCAGCGGAATCGCCAGCAGCCCGCCCAGCGCCGCCCCGGCGCGCAGGCCTGCCGTCAGCGCCGCGATGGTCACGCCGATGGCCGCGAGCCCCGGCGTGCCGAGCAGCAGCCCCAGCTCCACCGTCCTGAGCTGCGCGCCGTCCAGGTTCAGCAGCCCCGCCGCCAGCGGCGCGGCCAGCATCAGCGGCACGCCGAAGCTCAGCCAGTGGGCCAAGATGCGCAGCACCATCAGCGCTTCCTCGGCAATCCCGCGCAAGGCCCACTGGTCGAAGAAACCGGCCTCCAGATCAGGCTCGATCAACCGGTCGAGCGGCAGGATCGCCGCGAGCAGCGCCGCCACCCAGATCACCCCCGCACCCGTCCGCGCGAGCAGCCGCGCATCGGGCCCGACCGCGAAGGGATAAAGCATCGCCACCGCAAGGAAAAACAGCAGCGGCAGCGCCGCGCCGCCGCGTCCGGGCGCGCCTTGCAGCAGCAGCGCCAGATCGCGCTTGAAGATCGCCCAGAGCGCCTTGGTCATTGCGCCCCCCTCACGGCATATGCTCCAGCAGCGACAGCGTGCGCAGCTTGCGCAATTGCAGCGGCTGGTGCGAGGCAATCACCGCAATGCCGCCGAGCGCCCGGTGCGCCTCGATCGCCGCCTGCGTGCTCGCGCCCCAATGCGTGTCGAGCCCGTTGAGCGGCTCGTCCAGCAGCCAGATCCGCGCGCCGCTGGCCGCCAGCCGTGCCAGCGCGGCGCGCTTGCGCTGCCCGGTGGAAAGGTAGCGCACCGGCACGTCGAGCAAGTCCTCCAGCCCGAAATCGGCGCGCGCCTCGCCCGCCCCACTTACCGTTGAAGCGTCGATCTGCCGCCAGAACGCCAGCGCCTCACCCAGCGGCTGGTGCGCATCGAGCGCGGGGCGCTCATCGGCCAGCGCGCGGATGCCATCGTGCTCCACGTGCCCGGTAAAGGGGCGCAGCAGCCCGGCCAGAATGCGCATCAAGCTCGATTTGCCGATGCCGTTGGGGCCAGAGAGCTGCAGCGCCTCACCCCCGTGCAGTTCGAAGGCGAGCCCCTTGAACAGCAGCCGGTCGCCGCGCCTGCAGGCAAGATCATAGGCGGCGAGACGGCACGGTTGCATCGACACCGCCGATAGGGGAAACACGGCTCACTGCCAAGGAGAGCCATGATGGCGATTGCTCAGCTGACCGAAACCGAACGCGCCGCCGCCCTCGCCGCCCTGCCTGCGTGGTCCCTGCGCGAAGACGGCCTTGCCATCACCCGCACCTTCCGTTTCGCCGATTTCGCCGCAGCCTTCGGGTTCATGACCCGCGTGGCGATCCTGGCGGAGAAGGCCGATCACCACCCGGAGTGGTTCAACGTCTACAACCGCGTGGAAATCACGCTGACGACGCACGATGCGGGCGGGCTGAGCGTGCGGGATGTGGCGCTGGCGGGGGCGATTGACGGGTTTGGGTGAAGCGGCTGGATCAGAGGTGCAAGCGTTGCTCAAAATCCGGTGGGCAGATGAGAATGCTGCCGGGAGGTAGCTTCCCGTTGCCAGCACGCCAAAATCCGGTTGCGCAATGCCATCCCATACGGCAATCTTGCCCTCAATCGGCCTTCTCTTGGGGGCCATCTGGGAAATGTCGGTTGATAGTCTCTGAACCGGCGCGGACATCGGGGAGCAGAGTCGATGGGCAATTTCAGTCCTCTTGCGCGTCACGAGTTCAGCCGGCGCTGCATCTTGGCTGCCCTTACGTGCCTTGCTTTCTTCCAAGCGACGTCACCAAACCCTAGTCTCGCTTTCGGGGCTGAAACGCGTTTTGAAATCTACGAGGGGGCTGACGCCATTCGTCAAGGAACGGGCGGCACAAAGATCTCGCGCAATGGCATCGACTATTGGCACTATGGGCAACCGCCCCGCAAATATCGCGTGATTGGCCTCATATTCGATGACAGAGGGACCAGTCATAAACTTTTGAACCGAGCGATGGACGGAAACGTGATTGGAAGCCCTGACATCGCCAAAATATGCAAAGATAATGGTGGGGTAATCGTGTTGATGCCACT
>CAIKKO010000011.1 GCA_903828025.1 uncultured Sphingomonadales bacterium | reverse complement strand
GAGCGGGACGGTGCGCTGATCGGCACCGTCACCGCCACCGATCTGGGCAGCGGCAAAGCCTATATGGGCCTGCTCTGCGTCAATCCGCTGCTGCAAGCCGCCGGGCTCGGGCGCGCGCTCATCGCGCGGATCGAAACGCTGGCCGCGCAAGACTTCGGCGCGCACACGATGGAGCTCACCGTGGTCGATGCCCGCGCCGAACTCATCGCCTATTACGAACGGCGCGGCTACGTCCGCACGGGCGAGATCCGCCCCTTCCCGCTGCCGCTGGACGTGCCTTACCTGATGGTCGTGCTCGAACGCAGCATCGGCTGAAACACCGATCAGGGATTGGGTCAATCAGGGGTCGGGCGAAGTGCCCTGCGCCGAATCGGGCTCCGCGATGATCTGCTCGGCTTCCTGTTCTCTGGCAGCGGCCGCGGCCTCGCGCTGGTCCTTGCGCGTGTCGGCATCCATCTTGAGCGCTTGGCCGACCATCCCCGCATAGCTGCTATCGACTCCGTCGCCCGGCCAGCGCCACGCGGTTGGCCCTGCGGCCAGCGCCGGACTGAACGCGCGGCCAGTCAACGTCGCATCGACCATTTCAATGACCCGACTTCGCATCATGGCGTGTTCCATGCCCGATGCCGCGCCGCTCGCGGGCGAATTGCTGTCGCAGTCGACCGAAACATGGGTGTTGTCCGCATCAATGGCCTTGAGCCCGATCCGGCAGCTGTGCGCGGCAAAACTGCCGCCCGCCGACCAGGTCACCTCATCGGCCGAATTGCCGCTCATGGTCGTATCGAGCTGGTAGAAAACGCCATTGTCCGAAGGTTCGAGCTTCACTGCGTTGAGCCGTTTGTAGGCCTCGCCCAGCGGAATCGCATAGTCATCCGCCTTGCCGCAGCCCGACAGCATGAGCGCCGCACCGACAAGCGCAGCACATCCCGCAAGAGATCGCATTGACATCTTACACCATCCCCCCCGGATTCGGCTGATGACTTCGTGTACGGCGGCAGGGTTAAGAATGCCAAAAGCAGCCGACCATCAGTTCAGCCCCGCGAAAGCTGATGTTCGCCACAGGTGCAGTCTGTTCACGAAAGGACCGTCGATGACCACCTCTCCCGCTTCCCTGCTTCTGGCCGCCGCGCTTGCCGTGGCGGGCGCTTCGTCGGCTTCGGCGCAAGCTGTCTCCCCCGGCCCGGTGGTGGCGGCAGGCAATGCGGTGCTCACGATCAGCGCCGATGGCCACAGCACCCGCACGCCCGATCTCGCGGTGTTCAACGCAGGCGTCACCACGCAGGCCAAGACCGCCGCCGCCGCGCTTTCGGACAATGCCGAACGCATGAACGCGGTGATCGCCGCGCTCAAGGCCGCTGGCATTGCCGACCGCGATATCCAGACCAGCAACCTCTCGGTCAATCCGGTCTATAGTCAGCCGCGCCCCGACGAAAATGGCAATGTCAGCGGCGAGCCGGTGATCAGCGGCTATCAGGCGACCAACCAGGTCGAAGTGCGCCAGCGCAAGATCGGCAACTACGGCAAGACCATCGACACTTTGGTCAGCGCCGGGGCCAATCAGGTCAGCGGCCCCTCGTTTCAGCTCGATAACGCCGATGCCGCCAGCGACGAAGCCCGCATCGACGCGATGAAAAAGGCCCGCGCCCGCGCCGAACTGTATGCCAAAGCCGCCGGGCTCTCCGTCCGCCGCATCCTGACGATCAACGAGGGCGGCGGCTATGCCCCGCAGCCGATGGTAATGTACGCCCGCGCCGATGCGATGATGGCCAAGGCCGCGCCCAGCCCGGTCTCGGCCGGAGAACTGCAGATCGGCGCGAACGTGACGGTGACGTTCGAACTGGGCCAGTAAGCGCAGGGAGTAAACCGCAGGGGGCCCACCCCCAACCCCTCCCGCAAGCGGGAGGGGGGCAAGAAGGCCCAGCGTAAATCCCCCCTCCCGCGTGCGAGGGGCTCCCTCTTCTTCTC
Organism: uncultured Sphingomonadales bacterium; assembly: GCA_903828025.1. Lineage (GTDB taxonomy): Bacteria > Pseudomonadota > Alphaproteobacteria > Sphingomonadales > Sphingomonadaceae > Novosphingobium. The sequence continues at coordinate 20 of CAIKKO010000011.1, read as the reverse complement.
CCCTCCCGCTTGCGGGAGGG
>CAIKKO010000010.1 GCA_903828025.1 uncultured Sphingomonadales bacterium | reverse complement strand
CATGGAACACCACGCGCAGATCGCCGTGAGCAAAGCCATCCTGCCCGCCGGGCAGCGTGTCGGTGAGGAGGATATCGATCTGCCGCATCGGAACCGGTCCCAAGGCACCCATGCGCAAGACGGACTGCGCGGTGCAGACCGGCTCTTTGTCGCCTCTCTGTGACGGCCCTATGACGATGTGACAATGCTGACGTCCGGCCCACCCCCAACCCCTCCCGCGTGCAGGAGGGGTTGGGTGTGGGCAAGGCCGTGCGCTAAGCCCCGATCAAACCGGCAGTCCTACGTAATTTTCCGCAATGCTCGCCTGCGCCGCGTCGCTGGAGGCGATGTAGTCGAGTTCGGCCAGCTGCATTGCGCGTTCGAACGGGCCGTCGTCGGGAAAGCGGTGCATCAGCTTGGTCAGGGTCCAGCTGAACCGCTCGCACTTCCACACGCGCGACAGGGCGCGGGCTGAATAGCCTGCCACGCCGTCGTTGTCGCCGCGCTGGAAATAGCCGCAGAGCGCGGCGGCAGCATAGTGCACGTCGCTGGCGGCCAGATTGAGCCCCTTGGCCCCGGTCGGCGGCACGATATGCGCTGCATCGCCGCAGAGCAGCAGGTTGCCATGCCGCATCGGCTCGAACACGTAGGAGCGCAGCGGCGCGATTGATTTCTCGATGGCGGCCCCGCGTGTCATGTTCGCCGCCGCGTCGGGCCCCAGCCGCACCGCCAGCTCGTCCCACAGCCGGTCGTCGCTCCAGTCCTCGATCCGCTCGGTCAGCGGCACGTCGATGTAGTAGCGGCTGCGCGTGTGGCTGCGCATCGAGGCGAGCGCGAAGCCGCGTTCGTGGTTGGCGTAGATCAGTTCGGGATTGCACGGCGGCACATCGGCCAGAATGCCAAGCCAGCCGAACGGATAGACGCGCTCGTATTCGCGGCCCGCCGAGGCCGGGATCGCTTTGCGCGAGGGGCCGTGGAACCCGTCGCACCCGGCGATGAAGCGCGCGGTGAGGCGCTGCTCCGCGCCATCCTTGCGGAAGGTGACCGAGGGGCTGTCGCTCTCGATATCATGCAGCGCCACGTCCTCGGCGGCGTAGATCACGTCCAGCCCGCGTTCGGGGGCGGCGTCCATCAAGTCTTTGGTGATCTCGGTCTGGCCGTAGACCGTGACGGTCTTGCCGGTGAATTTTGCGACGTCGATGCGGATCAGCCGCTCGCCATCGGCGAAATTGAAGCCTTCCTCGACTAGGCCCTCGGCCTTGAGCCGCGCATCGAGCCCGAGCCGCTCCATCAGTTCCACCGTGATCTGTTCGAGCACCCCGGCGCGGATGCGGCTCAGCACATAATCCGGCGTCTGGCGCTCGATCACCACGCAATCAATGCCTTCGGCCTTGAGCAGATGGCCGAGCAGCAGCCCGGCAGGGCCCGCGCCGATAATGGCGACCTGGGTTTTCATGAATCATTCTCCCGGAGTTTATGCGCGGAGCTTGACAGGAACGGCGCGCGCACGGAAGGCATGGCGCTGACAATTTCTGGTACTATCAGGACAGGCCCGATGCGCCCCGCCGCCATTCCCAGCTATGCCCTCTATGGTGAGGATCGCGCGCCGGAGGAGCAGGATTTCCTCCATATCGAAACCATAGCTGCGCGCAGCACGCTGCATGACTGGGAGATCGCGCCGCACCGTCATGGCGGATTCGTGCAAGTTCTGCTGGTACGTGAGGGACATGTGCAGGTCAGCTTCGACGGCGTGGAGACCGCACAGGACGGGCCGGTGGCGGTCGTCGTTCCGGCGGGCACGGTGCACGGCTTCCGCTTTCGCGAGGGCACGGCGGGCTGGGTGCTCACGCTGCCGGGCGATTTCGCCGCGCGCGCCGAAGGCCCCGCCGATCCGCTGCAAGGCCTGCTGTCGCGCGGCGGACAGTTCGGCCTCGATCAACCGGCTGCGCAGCGCGCCGCATGGCTGGCGGGTGAAATGCTGGGTCTGCAGGAAACCGGGCTGGCGCAGGCCGCGCTGCGCCGCGCGCTGGCGGAGGCGCTGGTGCGCAGCCTGATCCTGCCCGAAGCGGCAGCGGCGGGCGGTGCTGCCCCGCATCCGCGGCTCGAACGCTTCCGCCAGCTGATCGAGACGCACTACCGCGAGCACCGCGATCTCGATTTCTATGCCGATGCGCTGGGGCTCACGCGTCGTTCGCTCTCGCGCCTCACGGCAGATCGGCTGGGCTGCTCGCCCATCGCGCTGCTCCACCGCCGCCTCGCCACCGAAGCCCGCCGCCTGCTGCGCTACACTGGTGCCAGCGCCGCGCAGATCGCCGCCGAACTGGGCTTCGAAGACCCTTCGTACTTCTCGCGCTTCTACGTGCGCATGACCGGCAAGCGTCCGGGGGAGGAGCGAGGGTAGTTCCGCCCCGCACCGCGCCCAACTCCCGCTTGCCTCCCGCGCTCCGCGCTCTATGAAATGTTCACAAGTATGAACTGGAGAGACGCGTGATGGCCAAGATCAAGACAACGCACGTCGGCAGCCTGCCGCGCGGGCCCGAACTGACCCCGCTGCTGCTGGCCCGTGACAAGGGCGAGGCCTATGATGCCGAAGCGTTCGACACGGTCGTGGCCGCTGCCGTCGATGCGGCGGTCGCCAAGCAGGTCGAGGCAGGGGTTTCGGTCGTCTCGGATGGCGAACTCGGCAAAGTCGGCTACTCGACCTACATGATCGAGCGGCTTTCCGGCTTTGGCGGCCATATCGACCGCAAGCCTGCGGCAGACCTCGCGGAAGTGCCCGATCTCTCCAAGAAGCTCAGCGTGATGATGGGCAGCCAGGATTTCGTGCGCGCCTCGTGCATCGGCGATGTGCGGCTGGTTTCGCTCCAGCCGCTGCACGACGATATCCGCCGCTTCCGCGCCGCGCTCGACCAGCACGCCGGGCCAGACACCGTGGCGTTCATGAATGCCGCTTCGCCCGGCCTGATCACCGCGTTTCAGGTCAATCGCCATTACCCCAGCCACGAGGCCTATCTCGCCGATCTCGCCGATGCGATGCGCGAGGAATACGAGACCATCGTGGCAGCCGGCTTCTATCTCCAGCTCGATTGCCCCGATCTCGCGATGAGCCGCCACACTGGCTATCAGGACATGAGCGAGGCCGATTTCCTGAAAGTCGCCGCCGCCAATGTCGAGGCACTCAACGCCGCGACCGCCAACATCCCGCCCGAAAAGATGCGCATGCATGTGTGCTGGGGCAACTATGAAGGCCCGCACGACCATGACATCCCGCTGGAGCGCGTGATTGATATCGTGCTCGGCGCGCGGCCGTCGACCGTGCTGTTCGAAGGTGCCAACCCGCGCCATGAGCACGAATGGAAAGTCTGGCGTGATGCCAAGCTGCCGTCTGACAAGATCCTTGCCCCCGGGGTGATCGACACCTGCTCGAACTATGTCGAGCATCCCGAGCTTATCGCCCAGCGCGTCGAGCGCTTTGCCGCCATCGTCGGGCCGGAACGGGTTGTCGCCAGCACCGATTGCGGCTTCGGCACATTCGCAGGCTACGGCAAGATCGACCCCATCGTGACGTGGCGCAAGCTCAGGAACTTGCGCGAGGGGGCCGATATCGCGGCGGCGCGCCTGTGACAGCGGATGAGCGCCGCGCCATCGAGCACGACTGTGCGCGCCTCATCGCGCTCTACGCCAACCTCAACGACGAGGCGCGCTGGGACGAGGTCGCGGCGCTTTATGCGGACGACGGCGTGATGGTGCGGCCCACCGCGCCCGATGCGCCGACCTTGGGCCGCGCTGCAATCCTCGCCGCGTTCAAGGCACGCCCGGCGCGGGTGACGCGGCATGTGTGCAGCAATGTGGTGATCGACGTGGACAGCGAAACCACCGCGCGCGGGGTCAGCGCCATGCTGCTCTTTACCGGGGCCGCCGGGCCGCTGGTGGGTTCGTTTCACGATCGGTTTGTGCGCACCGCAGACGGCTGGCGGTTTGCCGAGCGGCGCGGGAGCCTGCTCTTTACATGAACGCACCCGCCACCTCGAACCCGGTCAAATCCGCGCTGCGCACGCTCGATGTGATCGAGTTCGTCGTCGCGCACCGGCAGGGCGTGGTGGCGCAGGAAATCGCGGGCGCGCTCGGCATTCCAGTGAGCAGCCTCTCCTACCTGCTGTCGACACTGGCCGACCGGGGCTACTTGGTGCGCGAGGGGCGGCGCTATCTTCCGGGCCCGGGACTGGAGCGGCTGCGCGCACCGCAAGCCGCGCTGCCGCTCGCCGACCGGGTGATGCCGCTGGTCCGTTCGCTCAAAGGCGAGCTTAACGAGACTGCCGCCTTCATGGTGCAGCGCGGCTGGGAGATCGAATCGCTCGTGACCGAAGCGAGCGATCAGACCCTGCGCTATGCAGTCGATCCGGGCACGCGGCGGCCGCTGCATGCGCTGGCGGCGGGCAAAGTGATCCTCGCCGCGCTGCCGGAAGACGCGCTCGCCGCCTATTTCGCGGGGAGCAGCCGGGCAGCACTGACCCCGCAGACCCGCACGTCCGAGGCCGATCTGCGGTCCGATTTCGCGGCCATCCGCGCGCAGGGCTATTGCATTGCCAGCGAAGAGGCGACGCAGGGTATTACCGGCTGCGGGATCGCGGTGGTGCGCGATGGCGCGGTGCTGGGATCGCTCAGTGTCGCCGTGCCGAGCGTGCGCTTCGATAGCGCGCTGGAGCACCGCACCATCGCCGCCCTGCGCCGCGCCGCCGAAGCGCTGCACTGAAGGCGTAACCCGCCAAAATGGACAAAGCTTCTACCTGACAGAGCAATTTAAGTGGATATACTTAGAATTGCTCAGGGTGGAGGCGCGCGATGGATATCGACGGTGTGGTCAAATCTGTTGAGACCTATCTGCGCGAATTCATTACCTTTCTTGCATCGTTCTTCTTCCCGAGGGCCCCTCATCAGAAATTCGACGACGCAAACCAAACCGCTGTGTTTGCGATCCTAAGCTCCGTTTTCGGCGCTTATTTGTGGTCGCACTACATCACTCACGATAGCGGCGGGAGTGCGGATTTGCTCGGGATCGTGATCGACAGCTTGCTGCGCTGGTTCTCGCTCGGCGTCGTGCTCTATGTGCTGTTGCACGTGGTCAAAGT
>CAIKKO010000009.1 GCA_903828025.1 uncultured Sphingomonadales bacterium | reverse complement strand
ATTCTGGCCCTTTATGGCATAGCGCGTGATGACTGGTTGGCTGCTTGACGCGATATTAACACTGATGTTAATACAGTGGCCGGACCTGATTCCCGGAGACTTCGCGTGAACGCACTGACCGCTGACTTCAAGCCCGCCCGTTTTGAAGCCGATACCTCGCACGATTTCCTCGGCCTGCCGCTGTATGACGAGCGCCGCCCGCAGCTCAAGCTGCGTCCGGCCAAGGCGCTCCACCATTTCCGCGAGCTGCTCAAGGACAAGGAAAACACCGAGGAGGTGTTCCGCATCTTCGAATCGCTGCCCTGGCGCAATCTGCGCAAGTCCGGCGAGGCGTTCATCCAGTCCGAGCGCGGGCTTGATGTGCGGGTGCGCGAGCCGTTCCTGCCCGCGATCCTTGACGATCACGCGGCGCTGCGCCGGATGCCCGAGGGTTCGCTCGCGCATGCCTATTGCGATTTCATGGAGCGCGAGGGGCTGACCGCGCAGGGCCTCGTCGACGAGTTCGACCGGTTCGCGGCGGACAAGCCGAAGTACCGCGACCAGTTCCAGTGGTACATGAACCGCATGCGCGATGTGCATGATATGCTGCATGTTTTGACGGGTTATGGCCGCGATGCGCTGGGCGAGGCTTGCGTGCTGGCGTTCACTTATAGCCAGCAGCCTTCGCCCGCGCACTTGTTCATCGGCTATATGGCCGGGCTCAACATCGGCAAGCAGGTCAAGAGCAGCGCCCCGGTGCTGCGCGCGATCCGCGAGGCGCAAGGGCTGGGCAAGGCCTGTCCGCGCGTGTCCGAAATGGCGATCACCGAGCTGCTGCCGATGCAACTGGACGACGTGCGCCGCAAGCTCAACATCACGCCCGCCATGCACTACCGCGCCGCGCATGCGGTGTGGCAGTCGATGGGCGTTGATCCGTATGATCTGCTGGGCAAGAAGGCGGCGTAAACAGCCCCTCCGTCAGCGCTTCGCGCTGCCACCTTGTATCTTGAAATTGGTGCATGATGCGATTGCGGGTTGGGTCGCTAGCGACCCAACCCGCTCCGTTCGTGAGCCCGCAGCCACCTTGGTTGCCTAGACCGCTGGGGAGCTTGGGCCCGGACGGATCTTCATGAGCCCGCACGGTTGCGAGGGGTTTTACCCCGCACGCGCAAGGAAGGGAACGAAGATGACGTCTCATGCAGTGTTTGTCGGCATCGATGTGAGCAAGGCGAGGCTTGATGTGTGCCTCTGGCCTTCGGGCGAGTGGTGTGAGTTCGCCAATGACGCCAAGGGTATTCGTGCGCTCGTTCGGCATCTGGCGCGCCTTGGTCCGGCGGCGATCGGCCTGGAGGCAAGCGGCGGGTACGAACGCGAGGTTCTCGCTGCGCTGTGCGAGGCACAGCTGCCGGCGCACCGGCTCAACGCGCTCAGGGTCCGCCGCTTTGCGCAAGGGTGCGGCATCATGGCCAAGAACGACCGGATCGACGCGGCGGTGATCGCCCGCTTCGTCTCGTGCGTTCCCCAACGCGAGGCGGTCCACGATCCGGCGGCGGCCCGGCTGACCGAACTGGTCACGGCCCGGCGCCAGTTGGTCGAGGAACTGACGCGGTGCACCAATCAGGCCGTGCGGACCGTGCACGCCGTCCTGAGGCGCATGACAGCCCGGCGCGTGGCGCGTCTCAAGGCGGACATCCTGCTGATCGATCAGGCCCTGGCCGAGGCGGTCGCGGCGGACGAACAGATGGCGCGCAAGAACCGCCTGCTGCGCTCGGTCCCCGGCGTGGGGCCGGTCGTTGCCCACACCCTGCTCGCGCTCATGCCCGAACTGGGCAACCTGACCCGCAGGCAAGCCGCCTCACTGGTCGGGGTCGCCCCGTTCGATTGCGAAAGCGGCACATTCCGAGGCCAACGCCGCATCACCGGGGGCCGCAAACCCCTGCGCGATGCCGCCTATATGGCGGCCCTCGTCGCCGGACAGCACAACCCGGTCATGAAGGCCTTCAAACAGCGCCTCGCCGAAGCCGGAAAACCGCCGAAGGTCATCCTCGTCGCCATCATCCGAAAGCTCGTCTCAACCCTCAACGCCATGATCAAACACAACCAATCATGGTCCGCATGACAAGACGGTTGCTCCCCATTTGTGCTTCGTGAAAATGGGGAGGAATGAGGTTGGTCCTCCCTGTTTTTGCGAAGCACAAACGGGGAGGTGGCCTGCCGCAGGCAGGTCGGAGGGGTTTTTTACCCTTCCATCCAATCGCGGAAGAAGGCCTCGTTGGCTTCGCGCAGGGTGGCGAGGGGGACAAACCAGTCGCTGTCTTCGATCCAAATGCCTTCAGCTTGGTCCAGCGCTGAAACGAACCCGGTTTTGCCGACCCAGATCGCAGTTACGCCTGCTTCTGCCGCCAAACTCTTTACGTCATGGCCTTTGGGAGCAGTCACAACGTAGCGACCCTGATCTTCTCCGAAAAATTGGGCAGCCCACGGTGCTTCAGTGGGCGCGGCGCAATCTGGGTCCACCATCGCACCCAATGAGCCAGCAAGGGCCATTTCTGCGATAGTGACAAGTAGCCCGCCATCGGAAACATCGTGAACGGCATCGACAGTACCACTCTCGATCAAACCACGAACGAATTCTGCGTGCTTGCGCTCAGCTTGAAGATCGACCGGAGGCGGCGGACCCGCTTCTATCCCTTGGATTTCCCGAAGCCAAAGCGACTGGCCAAGGTGTGAGCCAAGCTTGTCCGATCCAATCAGCCAGATGTCTTGATCACGCTTTTTGAACCCAATCGTCGCCATCACCGAATGGTCTTCCATCAACCCCACGCCGCCAATCGCAGGGGTGGGCAGAATGGCAGACCCGCCGCCGGTCGCCTTGCTCTCGTTGTAGAGCGACACATTCCCCGAAACGATCGGGTAATCCAGCGCGCGGCAGGCTTCGCCCATGCCGCGCAGGGCTTCGACGATCTGGGCCATGATTTCGGGGCGCTGGGGGTTGGCGAAATTGAGGCAATTGGTGATGGCCAAGGGTTTTGCACCGACAGCGGAGATATTGCGGTAGGTTTCTGCCACCGCTTGCTTGCCGCCTTCGTAGGGGTCGGCGTAGCAATAGCGCGGGGTGCAGTCGGTGCTCATCGCGAGCGCCTT
>CAIKKO010000008.1 GCA_903828025.1 uncultured Sphingomonadales bacterium | reverse complement strand
CACTGGCATCAGCAGATAATCATGCATCGCGAGAGCTTCGCGGCCAGTATCAGAGTACTGGTCCTGAAAAGTGTAGCCGCCGGCAACCGGCTGGCCTTTGCCCGCGATCGGCTTCATCGGCGTGTATGAACCCTTGTCCACCGGCGCAGGCGCGGCAACATCGCTCGCCGCGCCTGCCGGGGCAGGTGACAACGTGAGCGGAGCAGCAGGCGCTGCAACCGCGGGAGCCGCCGCCGGGGCAGCAGCCGCGGCCATGGCCTGCGGCGCGAACGCGAGTGCTGCCGCAAGGCCGAAAGTCCGTATTGCATGGCCCAGATTGCGGGCAGTGTGGGAAAGGCTCATGGTATACCGCTTTCGAGTTTTATGCTGTTGCGCCGGACACTTGGACCCTGCGCGCCCTATCGAAATCCCTCAATTCCAGCGGCCTATACGCGCGCTCGCCCCAAGCCTCAATACGCGCCGTGCATATTTTTCAGGCAAAGGCATGCCCGAAAGGCCTAGCAAGGGTGCAAGACAATCAGCCACTTGCCGCGCCTGCCCCGTAGCGCCATGCCGTTGGCTTCGCTATGGACCCTTTCCCACAGCTTGAGAGCGGGCACCCCAGCCGCCCGCCAGGACCCACGGATCATGCAGGAAGACGACATCCTTTCCGAGTTCCGCGCGAGCGAGGCCTTGCTCGAAGGGCATTTCCTGCTCTCCTCGGGCCGCCACAGCGCGCATTACCTCCAGTGCGCGCGCGTGCTCATGGACCCGATGCGCGCCGCGCGCCTTGCCTCCGCACTCGCTGCCACTTTGCCGCGCGAGCTGCGCATGGCGATCGGCAAAGTCGTCTCCCCGGCCATGGGCGGGGTGATCATCGGGCACGAAATGGGCCGCGCGCTTGGCGTAGAGGCCATGTTCGTCGAGCGGCCGACCGGCACGTTCGAGCTGCGGCGCGGGTTTTCGCTGAAGCCCGGCGAAAAGGTGCTGATGGTCGAAGACGTCGTCACCACCGGCCTTTCGAGCCGCGAGGCGATTGCCGCGATCGAAGCGGCGGGCGGCGTGGTGCTCGCGGGCGCGGCGCTGGTTGATCGGTCGGCCGGGACGGCGGACCTCGGCGTGCCGTTCTATCCGCTCGTGAGCCTCAATTTCCCGACGTATGCGCCGGACGAGGTTCCGCCCGAACTGGCCGCCACGCCCGCGATCAAGCCCGGGAGCCGCGCCGCCTGATGAACGCTCCTGTTCCGCACCGCCTGCGCCTCGGCGTCAACATTGATCACGTCGCCACGATCCGCAACGCGCGGTGGACATCAAGCTCGGGCGGGGATCATCCCGATCCGGTGCGCGCGGCGCAGATCGTGGCCGCGGTGGGCGGCGACGGCATTACCGCGCACTTGCGCGAGGACCGCCGCCATATCCGCGACGAGGACATCGCGCGCATCCAGGCCGCGACGTCGTTGCCGCTCAATTTCGAAATGGCCGCGACCGAGGAAATGGTCGCTTTCGCCCTGCGCCACAAACCGCACGCCGCCTGCATCGTGCCCGAACGGCGCGAGGAGCGCACGACCGAGGGCGGGCTCGATGCGGCAGGCCAGCACAACCGGCTCGCCCCCATCGTCAGCCGGCTTGCCGATGCGGGTATCCGCGTCAGCCTGTTCATCGCGCCCGAGCCGCGCCAGATCGAGGCCGCGATGAAGCTCGGCGCGCCGGTGGTCGAGCTGCACACCGGCGAGTATGCCCATGCGGAAGGCGAGGCCCGCGCGCATGAACTGCGCCGCCTCACCGACATGGCCGCGCTCGCCGCGCACTGCGGGATCGAGCCCCATGCCGGGCATGGCCTGACGTATGACAACGTCACCGCCGTCGCCGCGATCCCGCAGCTGGCCGAGCTCAATATCGGGCATTACCTGATCGGTGAGGCGATCTTCACCGGGCTGGAGGCTGCGGTGTTGAGGATGCGCGAACTGATGGAT
>CAIKKO010000007.1 GCA_903828025.1 uncultured Sphingomonadales bacterium | reverse complement strand
GGAACGTGGTGAAGTCGTGCAGCCCCACCAAGACCTGCGCCGCCTCGTGCATCGCCTCCGCATCGAGCGGGCGGCGCACGTGCCAGGCGCGTCCCGCCTCCAATGTCAGCGGCGCGCGGCGGTTGGCGATGCGGTATTCATAGGCGCGGCCAGTGCAGGTGAACCGCGCATGCCAGTCATCCGGGACCACGCAGCAATCGAGCACCGCGATCGGCTGCGGGCGCAGCAAGGCATTGAGCGCGGCAGCGAGGCGGAACGGATCGAAATTCCGCGCCAGATCGAAATGCGCGCGCATCCCCAGCGCATGAACCCCGGCATCGGTGCGCCCGGCGGCGTGGAGTGTGATCGTCTCACCCGTCACCGCCAGCGCCGCCTCCTCCACTGCCTGCTGCACGGTGGGCCCGTGCGGCTGGCGTTGCAGGCCCATGAACGGACCGCCGTGGAATTCGAGGGTAAGGGCAAAGCGGGTCATCAGCCGAGCGGTGTCCCCGCTGCAATCGCCCGCCCGCGCAGCAAGGCTGCGGTTTCCATAGCCGGCTTGCCCGCGCGCTGCACGATCAGCGGGCGGATTGCGCCTTCGCCGCAGGCAATGGTGAGCGCGTCGTCCAGCGTCGTGCCCGGCGTGCCGCTGCCCTCCACCACATCGGCCTCCAGCACGCGATACCGCTCGCCCTCCAGCTCGAAAAACGCACCGGGCGCGGGCGCGAACGCGCGCACTTGCCGCTCCACTTGCTCCGCGCTTTGCGTGAAATCGAGGCGGCTTTCGGCCTTGTCGATCTTGTGGGCGTACGTCACGCCCTCCTCCGGCTGCGGGATGGGCGTGAACGCGGAGATATCGGCGAGCACCTCGATCATCAACCGTGCGCCCAGATCGGCGATCTCGGCGGTCAGCTCGCCCGCCGTCTGCCAGCCCACCGGCATCGCGCCCAAGGCGAGCATCGGCCCGGTATCGAGCCCGCGCTCCATCTGCATGATGGTGACGCCGGTCATCGCGTCTCCCGCCAGAATCGCGCGCTGCACCGGCGCGGCCCCGCGCCAGCGCGGCAGCAGCGAGCCATGAACATTGAGGCAGCCGAGCCGGGGCGCATCGAGGATCGCTTGCGGCAGGATCAGCCCATACGCCGCGACCACCGCCACATCCGCCTCCAGCGCCGCAAACGCCGCCTGCTCCTCCGCGCTTTTCAGGCTGACGGGCGTGAACACCGGAATGCCGAGCGCTTCGGCCGCCAGTTGCACCGGTGAGGGCTGCAGCTTCTTGCCCCGCCCCGCCGGGCGCGGCGGCTGGCTATAGGCCGCCGCGATCTCGTGCCCGGCCTCCGCCAGCGCGGTCAGCGTCGGCACGGCAAATTCGGGGGTGCCCATGAAGATCACGCGCATGGTGTGCAAAAAGCCTTCCGTTTAGCAGCGCACGCCCTATCTGTGCCGCCATGGCATCGCAAGAGATCGAGGCGCTGGCAAACGCGCTGGCGCGGCTTCCAGGGCTCGGGCCGCGCTCGGCGCGGCGCGCGGTGCTGTGGCTGATCAAGCGGCGCGAGACAGGGCTGACCCAGCTGGTGAACGCGCTCAACGCCGTGCAAGGCCGCCTCGTCGAATGCGATACCTGCGGCAATGTCGATACCACCAATCCGTGCGGCGTCTGCACCGACCCGCGCCGGGATTCCCGCGCGCTCTGCGTGGTGGAGGATGTCGCGGATCTCTGGGCGCTCGACCGTGCCCGGCTGTTCACCGGGCGGTACCACGTGCTGGGCGGGCGGCTTTCGGCGCTTGAGGGTATCGGGCCCGAGGATCTTGCCATCGGCAAGCTGCTGCTGCGCGTGGAGGCGGGCGGGATCGACGAAGTCGTCCTGGCGATGAACGCTACACTGGAGGGCCAGACAACCGCGCATTACATCGCCGAGCGGATCGAGACGCTGCCACTGCGCGTGACCCAGTTGGCCCACGGCCTGCCGGTGGGCGGTGAATTGGACTATCTGGATGAGGGGACCTTGGCGCAGGCGCTGCGGGCAAGGCGGCCTGTTGGATAACGCGTCGCGCGGCACCTTGCGAGTTGGCGCGCGCGCGATTATCTGGTCCCCATGGCTATTCGCGAAATCATCGAAGTC
>CAIKKO010000006.1 GCA_903828025.1 uncultured Sphingomonadales bacterium | reverse complement strand
GGGATCCGTGCGATGATCGAATCGCGCGCGCGCTCCGAGATTGTGGCAGTCATTTCGGTTTGCACGAAACCGGGCACGACCATGTTGACCCGAATCTGCCGCCGCGCGAGTTCGACTGCGAGTACCTTGGTAAGGCCGGTGAGCCCTGCCTTGGAGGCGCCATAGCAGCTATCGCCGGGAAAGCCCCGGAAGCCGACGACCGCGCCCACGTTCACCACCGATCCGCCTTCGGGGATGAGCCCGACAAGCGCGCGGACCACGCGCATTGGTCCAGAAAGATTGGTGGCGAGAGTAGCCTCCCAGTCCTCGTCGGTGATCCGGTCGAGCCCGCCGCCGCGGTGAAGCCCGGCATTGTTGACCAGAACGTCGAGACCGCCCCAGCGCGTCTCAACCTCGGCGGCGATGCGGGCGACGTCTTCGGCTTTGGTGACATCGGCTGAGATGCCGAACACGTCCGTGCCCATCGCGGCCGCGATCCCGGCGATTTCGGGGGCGCGGCCAACGATGCAGACCTTGCAGCCCTGGCTGGCGGCGAGCGCGGCGACCGCGTGGCCAATGCCACGCGATGCCCCGGTCACCAACCAGCGGCGGACATCAGGTTGGGACCCGGAAGGAACCTGCACCATCGTGCCCGCAGCCTGCGATCAGAAATTCTGGGTGACCGCAACACCCCACGACCGGGGCGGACGCGGCGCGCCGTAGCTCCAGATGTTCTGGACGTCATAGCCGATTGTGTAGCCATCCTCATTGCCGAGGTTCTTGCCGAACACGCTGATCATGGTCTTGTTGATCTTGTAGCTGATCGAGGCGTCGAGCAGATACTGGGCCTTGTTGCGCAGGTTCGGGTTGTTGAGGAAGGTCAGGTCGTGCTCGCCGATCATGTGCAGTTCGGCATTGGCCATGACCGTGCCGGGACCGACCTCCTGCTCGTATGACGCGCGCGCATCCCAGGTCCAGCGCGGGGCGCGGCGGATCCTGAGGAACGTCGCATCCACCGGTGTTCCGGTGCTGTAGATGTCTCCGAAGAAGTCCTTGTACTTGGAGTCGAGGTACCCGACATTGCCGCCAATGGTGAAGTTCGAGGTGATCCGCGCAGTCAGGTCAAGCTCGATGCCCTTGAGATCGGCCTTCGAAGCATTGATCGTGCGGTTTTCGCGCCCCGTCGATGTGCCGGGTGCCGGCACGTCGAGGTCCTGCTGCATGTCCTTGTACTTCATCATGTAGAACGCGCCGTTGAGGCGAACGCGGTCGTTGAAGAACTGGGTCTTGAAGCCGAGTTCGTAGTTGTCGAGTGTCTCGGGGTTGTAGGGCGTGGTGGCAGCGCCGATCGTTGCGGGACGACCATTGAAACCGCCGCCGCGATAGCCGCGCGACCACAACGCGTAAGTCATGACCTCGGGCGTCCAGTTGTAGCTGAGGCTGACCTTGGGGGTGAACTTCGACCAGCTCGCCCGGATGGGCGTCGGCATCACGATATTGACGCCTGCTACCGGCGGGAGCGTGACGATCGGGTTCTTCTCCTCGAGCGTGCCGTAGATGAAGATCGTCTTGTCGTTGACCTGCGTGGTCTTGCTATCGTGCGTGTAGCGCCCGCCCACGGTGAGCTTGAGCTTGTCGTTGAACTTGTAGTCACCTTCGAAGTAGCCGGCCCACGACTTGGTCGTCTGCGTCACGTCCTGCGCGCTGGTGAGCAGCGGCGGACCGGCGAAGCCGATGTAGTTCTTGAGGTTGATGGTGTACTTCGAGAACCACTGATAGCCGCCGAGCACGAAGGTCAGAGGACCTTCGCCACCCATCACAAGGCGGGCCTCGTTGGTAACCTGCCGCCAGCGAGCAGGGCGATCGGTGTGATAGAGCGTCTGCGGGGTGGAATCGAAGTCCTGATTGATCGATTCATTGGTCTTCAGGAAGCCCAGAATGTACTCGAAATCGAGGTTGTTGCTGAGCTCGTACTTGAGCTTGCCGATGGCCATGTCGAGCTGGAAGCGCGCGCTCTTGTTGACCGGCGCGTTGCTGATGCTGACGTAGCGGTCACCCGTGATCGGCTGGTCCGGGGTGGTCGAGCAATACTTGTAGACCGCGCAGAACAAGTCGGTCGGCTTCGCCAGCGCGGAAAGCTGCGGCGGATCCTGACGGGTGAGCTGGTGATCATAGCTCAGGCTGATCTCAAGCGCGGGGGTCGGCGTGAGCAGCAGCTGGCCGCCGAACGCGCGGAAGTCCGACTTTTGCCCCGGCTGGTTGAAGGTCTTGTTGAAGATATAGCCATCGGATGAGTTGTAAGCACCCGAGACCTTGAACGCGACATTGGGTGCAAGCCCCATGCTGACAACGCCCTGGAAATCGAAGGTGTCGAAGCTGGAATAAGTGCCGCGCACCTTGCCGGTCAGGTCCTGCGTCGGGCGCGAACGGGCGAGGTTGATCACGCCGCCGGTAGCGTTGCGACCGAACAGCGTGCCCTGCGGACCACGCAGCACTTCGACGCGATCCACGTCGATCGCCTTGAGAAGGCTGCCCGAGCTCTGGCCGAGATAGACATCGTCGATCACCACGCCGACTGCGGGATCCACCGACTTTTCCACGTCGGCCACGCCGACGCCGCGGATGTAGATGGCGGCGACGCCCCCGGGGCCTTGTTGCGTATCGTCGATCAGCACGTTGGGCGCGGAATTGGCAAAATCGCGCACGTCGGAATCGAAGCGCTTGGCAAGATCGGTGGCACCGAGCGCACTGATCGAGGACGAGACGTTCTGGAGGTTCTCCGTGCGCTTGCGCGCCGTCACCACAATGGCCTCAAGGCCTTCATTCGCTTCGCTGGCTGCGGCCTGTTGCTGGGCCTGGGCATATGCCTCGCCCGCAATCAGACCGGTGGCTGAAATCGACGCTGCCAGCAGCACACGCATTGCCTTACCCGACATGCTCATCCCATCTCTCCCTCTCTCGCCACGCTCTTGTGCCGTGGCCTGATTATCCCCGGCGACATCGTCGTTGTTTGCTGCGCGCAGGGCGGGGCATTCCCCGTCAGGACGTGTTGCAGACGTTATAGCCTGTCCGGGGTCTATCAAACTTGCTATACCCGAACAAGTTATATTGCAGGGCATTTTCGGGCAGAATCTTTGGGTTTGTTATGTTGCCTAGCATTTTTGGGGAATCTTCAGGGATTCCGCCGTGCCTGGCCTGTTTGACCTGCGCAAATTTTGCTTGTCTGAAACTAGTAAATGTGGTCCACCAAAGGCCATAAAGAACAACGGGAGAGGCTCGATGAGTTGCAGGCTCGAGGGCAAGGTGGCGCTCATCTCCGGCGGGGCGAGCGGGCTCGGCGAGGCTCAGGCACTGCTCTATGCCCGCGAGGGGGCGCAGGTGATGATCGGCGATTTGCAAGAAGCGCTCGGCGCCTCTGTCGTTGCCAGGATCGGGGACGAAGGGGGCGAGGCCGCCTTCACCCGGCTCGATGTGACCGAACTTGCTAGCTGGCAGGCGGCCGTGTCGCTCACCGTGGCAACCTTCGGCAAGCTCACGACTCTGGTGAACAATGCCGGCATCTTCCATCCTGGCGGGATCATCGATGAATCGCCCCAAGGCTGGGCCAAGATGGTCGCGGTCAACCAGACCGGGGTGTTCTACGGCATGAAGGCGGGCGCGCCCGAATTGATCCAGGCTGGTGCCGGGTCGGCCATCGTCAATATCTCCTCGCTCTATGGCCTCATCGGCAGCCCTGGCGCGATCAGCTATCATGCCTCCAAGGCCGCGGTGCGTGTCATGGGCAAGGGCGCCGCGCTCGAGTTCGTGAAGCAGGGCGTGCGCGTGAACACGATTTTTCCCGGCCAGATCCGCACCCCGATCCTGGGCGATATCACGCCGGAACAGGATGCGGCGATCAAGGTCTCGATCCCGATGGGCGTAGTTGGCGATCCGATGGACGTGGCCCATGCCTCTCTGTTCCTCGCCTCTGATGAGGCGCGCTACATCACTGGCGCGGAGTTGTGGGTCGACGGGGGCTGGTATGCGGGTTGCTGAAGAGGGTGGCATTTAACTGATGGCGTGGGATTTTTCGACCGAACCCGAGTTTGCTGAGAAGCTCGACTGGATGCGCGATTTCGTGAAGCGCGAGATCGAGCCGATGGACCTTGTGTTCCGGGGGGCGGGCGATCCGTTCGATCCGCGTTCAAAGGCGCGCCGGATCATGAAGCCGCTGCAGCAGGTGGTGCGGGACAAGGGCCTGTGGGCCTGTCATCTGGGCCCCGAGCTAGGCGGGCAGGGCTATGGCCAGCTCCACCTTGGCCT
>CAIKKO010000005.1 GCA_903828025.1 uncultured Sphingomonadales bacterium | reverse complement strand
GGAAGGGATCGATTGGCGGCGGCCGTCGTGGGGCGCTCCGCCAACGCGAGTTGGATGATTTATCTGGCTGATTAAGGCTATTTTTCTGGCGGTTTTCCGCCGATTCTGCTATCCAAAGCTGCGGATTCCGAGGTGATGCCGGCCACCATTCCGATTTGATCCCGGCCGGGATTCCGAGAAATTCCCGGCCACCTTGGCGGGGGTGCGGAGCCTGATCGTTGGGCCCATCTTTTCGGCTGAATAGCAGCCGGGAGGAATGGATGCCGACGAGGAGGCCGAAGATGCGCGACGTGCGCGAAGTGATGAGACTGCATCGCGAAGGTGCCGTCGCGATGCGGGAGATTGCCCGGATGACCGGGGTGGCCCGTTCGACGGTGCGGGACATGATCCTGCGATTTGAGCGATCGGGGCTTGCGTGGCCGGTGCCATCCGAGATCAGCGATGCAGAACTGGAGATGCGCCTGTACGGCCCGGCCGGGGTGAAGCCGGGGCGCCGCAAGCTGCCAGAGCCGGACTGGTCAATCGTTGCGCGCGAGATGAAGCGCAAACACGTGACGCTGCAGGTGTTGTGGGAAGAATACATCGCCGAGCACCCGGATGGGTATCGCTATAGCCGGTACTGTGACCTGTTCAGGGGCTGGGAGGGACGGCTGCCGCTGACGATGCGGCAAAGCCACGGCGGCGGCGAGAAGCTATTCATCGACTATGCCGGCGACACGGTTCCGGTGGTCGACCGGCAGACCGGCGAGGTCCGCGAGGCGCATATCTTCGTCGCAGTGATGGGCGGCTCGAGCCTGTCGTTCGCGCTTGCGACCTGGACCGAACAGATGGGCGACTGGATCGAAGGGCACAACGCGGCCTTCGCCTTCTTCGGCGGGGTGCCGCAGTTGCTGGTGCCCGACAATGCCAAGGTCGCGGTGATCAAGGCGTGTCTGTTCGATCCCATGGTCAATCGCAGCTACACCGATATGGCCCGCCATTACGGCACGGCAGTGCTGCCGACACGGCCCAGAAAACCACGGGACAAGGCCAAGGTCGAGGCATGTGTCGGCATCGTCGAACGCTGGCTGCTGGGGCGACTGCGCAACCGGATCTTCCACAGCCTGGCCGAGCTCAACGCTGCGATCACCGACTGCATGGCGCAGCTCAACGATGTGCGGGTGGTGCGTCAGTTCGGGAAGACCCGCCGCCAGATGTTCGAAGAAATCGACGTGCCGAGCCTGAAGCCGCTACCTGCCGATCCCTGGGTTCACGCGCAATGGAAGCGATGCCGGGTCGGGCTTGATTATCACATTGCCATCGAGCGACACCATTACTCGGTCCCCTGTCGCTATGCCCGCCGCGAGGTCGAAGCCCGCTTTACGGTCCGCACGGTGGAGATCTTCCTCGGCAGCGAGCGCATCGCAGTCCACATGCGCGGCAGCAGCAACGGGCGGCACACGACAATCCCGGAGCACATGCCGTCCAGCCACAGGCGCTATGGCGAGTGGACGCCTGCGAAAATCCGCGAGGAAGCGGTCCGCATCGGGCCGATGCTGTCGATGCTGGTCGAGAAAATCATCGAGGGACGGCCGCACCCCGAGCAAGGCTACCGATCCTGCCTTGGGATCATCGGGCTGGAAAAGCGCTTCGGCGCCGAGCGGCTCGAAGCGGCAGCGCTGCGTGCGCTGGAGATTCAGGCGCGCAATTACCCCTCGGTCAAATCGATCCTCGAAAAGGGGCTCGACAAGGTTCCGGTGCCCAAGTCCCCCGATCGCGCGCCGATCGACCACGCCAACATCCGGGGCTCACGATATTACCACTGAAAGGAACACAAATGCTCAAACATCCAACCCTCGACCTGCTGGGCCAGCTTGGTCTGCCTGGCATGGCGCAGGCTTTTACCGACCTGGCCAACAATGATGAAGCGGCCGGCCTCAGTCACGCCGAATGGCTGGCGCTGTTGCTCGATTATGAAGCGACCTACCGCAATGATCGACGTCTAGAGGTGGTCTGGAGAATCTGCACAGGGTGATAAGTGGATTTTCTGCCTGACGGCGGCCATCGTGCCGCATGACAGGAGATCAGATGAGCAGACGACCACGCCGGAACCACAGTCCGGC
>CAIKKO010000004.1 GCA_903828025.1 uncultured Sphingomonadales bacterium | reverse complement strand
CGGCGGCGACGAGGGCGACGGCGTCTGCTGCCTCGGCGAGATGGGCGATATAGGCTTGCTTGCGGGCCTTCCAGGGTGGCTTGGCGCCGCTGGCGTCAGGAAGGCCGTCGGTCATGCCCCGGACAATCGCGGTCACCGCCGGGCCGAACTGCGCCTCGATCTCTGTGGCGTGATGTTCGCCGCAGTCCTCGAGCACGTCATGGAGGAGCGCGGCGATCGCCTGATCCTCGGTCCCTCCGTGCTCGATGACAAGCGCCGAGACGGCGATCGGGTGAGCCACATAGGGGTGGGGAGTTCCCTTCCGGACCTGGCCTTCATGGGCGCGGACCGCATAGGCGACCGCTGCGCTGTAGCGCGCGCTGAACTGCATCTACCGTTCTCCTTTCGGGAGACCGTCCGCCATCGGGCCCATGCCCGATGCGCCGGGCGGTTATCATGTGAGGGCCGGGAGCGATTGCTCGACCGACGGATTGGAAATGGGGTCGCGGGACGTGTACGTCAATGGAAGCGCCAAGCCCTACTGGACGCCTGATGTCCAAGTTGTGCTGAACGTCCGAGGCTTCCACCTTCATGCGCCATCAGTTCTTCGGGCGCGCCACTCCGGCAGGGAGCTGTGCGCTATGAGCCAACTTTCAAGGAGCGACCCCCAGGCTTCGAGGACCTGGCGGCGGGTTCCGAGGTCCGACACTGAGCTATTGCCGTGGCTTTTGGAGGGCAGCTTGAGATCAAGGCAGAGATTGATCTCCTGGCGGCTGAAGCCTTGATCGACCTCCATCACGACGGCGAAGGTTCGCCGGATATCACCGAGTTTCCAATCTAGCGCAGGCTGGAGATACCGAGATACGTTGATCCATTCGTCCAGCAGCGCCTTGCGACTGGAGAGTCCCGTGAGTTTCCGACGCTTTCGGTTTCCAAAGATGAGGCCCTCATTGGTCCTGCGACCGAGCGCGCTCAAAACGATTGAGGTGGCCATCGGCGTCAGAGGGACTGCCATTGCCGACCCAGTTCGCGATCGTTCGGACGGAATCGTCCAAAGGCTCGTATTTGTTCGCTGATCGAGGACCAGCTCTTTGACGGCCATTCCCACGACGTCGGCCTCCTTGGTCAGAGTCAGCATCATCAGTCGGACGATGGGGCCGTAAGGCGTCCCGACAATTTCGCAAGCGTCCCAGATGTCCACGATGTCTGTTGGCGACAGCAGGCACTCGCGATCGATCTCATCCGCGGGCCACCCCACGCCTGCCCTCTGCGCTCGCCGCCAGCGACAGCAATTGTTGATCTGAGATCATTGGCTCATCCCACCGGCGATCTGGCGCAGGATGGCGAGGTCGTCGAAGACGGTCGTGTCCTCGATCACCTCTGCGTTCCTGACCGTGAAGTGCGAAATTCCGAGCACCAGCAGGTGTCGTCCGGTCGCCGGGCCATAGACGCCCGGTCGCGCATGGAGCCCGGCGATGGACCACCGGAGGGCGACGGCTGTGTCTCCGCCTGGCAAGGGGGTTTCGGCCCAGTGGTCGAGCACCCAGGCGGGGCGATCGAGCATGGCCAGCAGCTGGTTGACGGCGCCGATCCATCCCGGACGCCCGAAGATGCGACGCCCGGAGGGCCAGCGGCCCTCGACGGCGCTCGAGAACACCATGGCCGCCTCGCCGAGCATTGCCTGGTTGATGGCCAGATCAAACGCGCGGGCAATCCTTGCGGACGCGCTGTCCTGGGGAGGCGGGGCCGTCAGTCCCTGGCCATCCCAGACCCGCTGCAGGTCTGCCCCTCGCCAGGCATGTCGCTCTTGATCAACTATGAGGGGCCTCACCACTGTGACGCATCCTTCGAGACGGTGTTCGGCATTGCCCGCAAGGCGCGTGTCGGGGCGCTGCTGTTCGAAGCGGCCAATCCGCGGCATGCGCACGAGTGGACCTGGTTTCGGGACAACACGATTCCCGACGAATTGATCATCATCCCCGGCGTGATCGACTCGACCACCAACTTCATCGAACATCCCCTGCTGATCGCTGAGCGTATCGAGCGGTTCGCATCGCTCGTGGGCCGGGAGCGGGTGATCGCCGGATCGGATTGCGGCTTCGGAACCTTCGCAGGCTTCGGGCCAGTCGATCCAGAAATCGCCTGGGCGAAGCTGAGGTCGCTGGGCGAGGGCGCAGCCATTGCATCGGACCGGCTGTGGGGGCGCGCATGACCTCTGTCGGAGCGCGCTTCAAGGCACGGTTGTTGGCGCGCGAGCCGCTGCTGGGCGTTTTCGTCAAGACCCCGCATCCCGCGATTGTCGAGGTGCTGGCCGGCGCCGGGCTTGATTGCGTGTGTCTGGACGCCGAGCACGCGCCGTTTGATCGTGGGGACCTCGACCGATGCATCCTTGCGGCTATCGCCCATGGGCTCCCGGTACTGGTTCGTGTTCCATCCGGCGCACCGCACGAGATCCTTAACGCCCTTGATCTCGGCGCCTGCGG
>CAIKKO010000003.1 GCA_903828025.1 uncultured Sphingomonadales bacterium | reverse complement strand
GGGTCGCCGTCGTCGTCGTCATCGTAGTCGAGTGCGGCAGAGCACCAGCCGAGCGCTTGCCCTTCCAGGCCTTAGCAGCGCACTGACGGTTGCGCTTCTTGCCCGCAGCATTCTTGCTGCGACGGCACTTCGCGCTCTTCTTGCCGCCCTTACCAACGTGCTTGTGGGCCTTGTGCGAATGGGGCGCGCCGGCATCGGCGTTCACCATCACGGGGGCAACAACAAGCGATGTTGCGGCCAAGGCGCACATCGCTCGGGCAATAAATCCTGCAGGGGTTTTCGCCATAACCTAACTCCAAAAAACTGATCCGCCTGACCAGCGGATACCCGGGATCGTTAAAGATTGAATTTGTTGGACCCGACCCATTAGAATGGCCTTAGGAAAATTACATAGCATATGGTTCTAATGATCGCAAAGCAGGAATGGCTCTGTTGCTCGCATTTGCGTTAAGAATTTGATTTTCATGTTATATTTTGAGAAATTGACGCGGTCACAGGGTCTGGTTGCGTGCACCCCAGGGTCAACGAGTCCAGCCCAAAGGCGCGAAAAGCCCCTAAGGAAGCGGCACCTGATTCTCGAAAAATCCAATGAAATCAAAATTCTGATGGATCTCTCGGATCAGTGAGCCGCGCTCAGGTCCACCCCACTGCGCGGGCGTGGTGCCAGCCAGACCAGCGCCGCTGCGACTGCGAACAAAATGGTACAACCCCAGAAAACCGCGTTGGTTGCCAGTGTAACGCTCTCGGTCTGCACGAATCGCTCGAGCACCATGCGCCCCTGTTCGACTGTTAGCCCGGAGCCGGGCGGCAGCGGGCGAACCAATCCTGCCAGGTCTTCGTGCGCGAACTTGGCCTCCCGCTCCCACATCGTTGTCGACAGCGAGGTGGCGAAAGCGCCGGCCAGGGTGCGGGCGAAGTTCTGCAGCCCTGCTGCAGAGGCGGTCTGATCGGGCCGGACCGAGCCCAGTGCGAGCGAGGTCGTGCCGATGAAGAAGAACGGCATGCCCAGTCCCTGCAGGAACTGTGGCAGAGATATCGTGAAGAAACCCATTTGGCTGACCCAGCCCGTGCGCATCAACGACATGGCGCCAAGCCACAGCACCCCGAACGTGATCAGGCGCCGCACGTCATACCGTCCGATCATACCTGCGGCGATGGGCGACATCAGCACGGCAAGCACGCCCACAAAGGCGGTCGCATAGCCCGCATAAGTTGCGGTGTAGCCCAAATTGGTTTGCAGAAACAACGGGATGATCACGATCCCTGAGAAGAACGCCGCGTATGTCATGCTCTGCACGACAACGGCGACCGAATAGCCGCGCGAGGCGAAGACCGAGAAATCGACCACCGGATTGCGCTCGGTCAGCTCCCAGATCAGGAAGGCCGCAAATCCGATCACCGCGATCACCGCGAGCCCGCAAATGAACGGGCTGGCGAACCAGTCCGCATTGCGGCCTTCATCCAGCATGATCTGCAGCGCGCTGACCCATACGATGAGGAGCGCGAGGCCGACATAGTCGATCGGCCGACGCACCGTCGGGGTCTCGAACCTGGCCACATAGCGCAGGGCGAAGAATGCGCAGAATGTCACAACTGGCAAGTTGATGAAAAAGATCCAGTGCCAGCTCCAGTTGTCGGAGATGGAGCCGCCGAAGATCGGCCCAAGGATCGGCGCGACCACCACGGTCATGCTCCAGAGGCCCAGCGCCATGCCGACCTTCTCCTTGGGGAACACGCGGACCATCAGGGTTTGCGACATGGGCATGATCGGCCCGCCGCTCAGCCCCTGGAAGATCCGGAACACGATCAGGGCTTCAAGGCTGCGCGACAGCCCGCAAAGCAGCGAGAACAGCGCAAAACCCATGATCGCGGTGAGGAACACGCGCACCGCGCCGAAGCGTGCGGCGAGCCAGCCCGAAAGCGGCACGCAGATCGCCTCGGCCACCGAGTACGATGTGATCACCCAGGTGCCCTGTGTGGGCGAGACGGCGAGGCTGCCGGCGATATGCGGCACTGAAACGTTGGCGATGGTGATATCGAGCACCACCACGAAGTTCGCGAGCGCGAGCGCAAGCCCGGCAAGCGCGAGTTGTCGGCCCTTGAGCGCGGCGGGTTCGGGCGTGCTGGCCACGTCAATTCGTTCCGGTGTCGATCGTCGCGGTCATCGAAAGGCCCACGCGCAGCGGGTGCTTCCTGAGTTCATCGGGATCGAGCGCGATGCGCACCGGCAGGCGCTGCACCACCTTGATCCAGTTGCCGGTCGCGTTCTGCGCCGGGATCAGCGCCATGGCCGAGCCGGTGCTGCCCGAAAAGCCGACGACGCGGCCATGGTAAACGATCTGGCCGCCATAGAGGTCTGAGGTCAGTTCGGCGCTCTGTCCGGCCTGGACGCGGCGCAACTGGCTCTCCTTGAAGTTGGCATCGACGTGGGCGTCACCAATGGGGACGATCGTCATCAGCGGCACGCCAGAGGCGACCCGCTGGCCCACTTGCACTGCGCGCTGGGTCACCACCCCGTCCATCGGTGCGCGGATCACGGTGCGCGCCAGATCGAGCCGCGCACGCTCAAGCCGGGCCTTAGCGGCGAGCACATCGGGATTGTCGGCGGGGGCAGTACCGCCGACCAGCGCGGCGTTGGCGCTCGACTGGCCCTCGGCCGAACCGCGCGATGCGCGGGCCTGCGCGAGATCGGCCTCGGCCACGGCGAACTGGCCTTGCGCACCGGCGAAGGCGTTGCGCGCGCTCGAAAGCTCCTCGCCTGAAACCGCGCCGCCCGAAACCAGCGCCTCGCGCCGGGTCAGGTCGATCTTCGCGCGCGCCAGATTGGCAGCGGCGACGCTGACAAGTGCTTCCTTGCGGCGGATGTCGGCATCGGTAGCAGAGACTTGCGCGGTGAGCGCGGTGCCGGTCGCTACGGTCTGGTTCACCTTGCGCAGCGCTTGCGCGACTGCCGCTTCGGCTTCGGCTACCGCGATCTTCGCGTCCGCCGGGTCTAGCTCGACCAAAACCTCGCCCTTGCGCACGGTTTTGGTGTCGACCGCCGCAACGCGCACCACCGTGCCCCCGGCCAGCGCCGTTACGGGCGCGACTTCCGCATTCACATACGCGTTGTCGGTCCCGACATAGCGCCCCCCGGTCAGCCACGCATAGCCGCCATAGACGAGCGCCCCGGCGAGTACGACTGCGCCCAGCGCCATAAAACCGCGCTTGCGCGCGCTGCTGGCGGTGCTCACCTCGTTCACGGTTTCAGGGATAATGATCTGCGGATCGCTGTCGGCCATGGGCTGGTCCTTGTTCATTCTGGGGTCTGGGTCAGGCCGAAGGGGCGTATCCGCCGCCAAGCGCACGGATGAGGTTCACGTTAACGGTCATGGCCTGCGCATCGAGCGCGGCGGCAAGCTGGCGGGTGCGCAGCAGCGCGTCCTCCGCCGAAAGCACGGCAAGATAAGGCGAGAGCCCGCCCTCATAGCGGCGGCGCGCGATGGCATAGGCTTCCTCGGCGGCGGTCAGCGCGGCGTGCGCGTCGGCTTGCCGCTGGCCCAGCGCACGCTGTGAGGCAGCGGCATCGGCCACATCGTTGAGCGCGCGCACCAAGGTCTGGTTATACTGCGCCACGGCCGCGTCATAGTCTGCCCGCGCGGCGCGATAGTTTCCTGCCACGCGCCCGCCATTGAAGATCGGCAGGCTGATCGCCGCGCCTGCCTGGCCGATGTCCGATCCGCTCGCGGTCAGGTTGCCGAGGCCGAGCGACTGGGTGCCGATCAGGCCCACCAGATTGACATTGGGATAGAACCCCGCGCGCGCCACGGTGATCCGCGCGGCGGCGGCTTCCGCGCCAAGCCGCGCGGCGGCGATATCGGCGCGGCGGCCCACGAGATCGAGCGCCAGTGTCGCGGGCAGGGCCGTGGCCGGGATGGCACGGGGCGCGGGCAGCGCAATGGTCGCGCCGCGATCCGGCCCTGCACCGAGCAGGGCAGCGAGCCGGTTGCGGGTGAGCGTGATGCCCTCGTCGGTCGCAGCGAGATCGGCGCGCGCCAGCGGCACGGCGGATTCGGCCTGCCGCAGTTCGCCGCGCGTATCGAGCCCGCTGGCCACGCGGCGTGCGACCAAGGCGGCGACTTCCTCGCGCTGGCGCACGGCGGCCACGTCGACCTCGCGCTGGGCGGCAAGGCGTGCCAGATCGGCGTAGGCGGCGGCAACAGCCGTCGCGATGTCCAGCCGCGCGGCGCGGGCCTCGATGGCGGCGGCCTCGCGCTCAGACGTGGCGGCGCGCAAGGCGGCGCGGTTGCGGCCGAAGAAATCGATCTCGTAGCTGAGGTCGAGCGTGGCGCGGCCGGTGTCGTTCCAGCCTTTGGGCACGAACAGCGCCGGAATGCCGTTGTTGTAGCTCTGCTTGAGGTCCGAGGCGCTGCCATTGGCGGAAAGCGCGGGCAGCAGCGCCGCCCCCGCGCTTTCGGCAAAGGCTGCTGCTCTCCGTGCGCGGGCATTCGCCACCGCGAGCGTGGGCGATCCCGCCAGTGCTTCCTCGATCAGCGCAGAGAGTTGCGCGTCGCCATAGCCCTGCCACCAGGTTTCGCCCGGCCAGCTGGTGGCGGCGGCCGCGTCTGCCGTGACGGTGGTGCTGCCAAGCGAGGCCGCCGCGCGCAGCTCGGGGCGCGGGCCCAGATCGGGCACCGCCGCACACCCGGCCAGCGCCGCGCAGCCTGCCAGAAGGGCTGCGGCCTGACTGAAACGGAGGAAACCCATGTGCATTCCATGACGCCTTAATGACAGTACGGTTCGGTCACTAATTGACTGCCCGCTTGCGTCTGCGGTGTCAAGTGCTATGTGTACGGAATGGTCACTAACTTACGGCTGGGACGCACGAGTCCGGACGAGCGACGCGAGCATATACTTGCCGTCGCCGCCGAAGCCTTTGCCCTTGAGGGCTATGGCATCACCTCCATGTCGACGATCGCGGCGCGGCTCGGCGGTTCGAAGGCGACACTCTACAAGTATTTCGCCTCGAAGGAGGAGCTGTTTCAGGCGGTCATGCAACGCAAGTGCGAGGCGGTGATCGGACCGCTCGAGGAACTGGCCGATGCTGCAAGCGATCCGACGACGCTGCTCCTGTCGTTCGGCACGGTCTTTCTGAGCCGCCTGTGCCAGCCTGATGCCATCGAGATTCACCGAACCGTGCATGGCGAGGCCCAGCGCTTTCCCGAAGTCGCGCGGACCTTCTTCGCCTTCGGGCCCGAAGCGGCCTATTCGGTGCTGGTCCCGGCGCTGGGCCGGTTCCATGCGATGGGGCTGATTGATTGTCCCGAACCGCGCCTCGCGGCCGAGCAGTTCCTTGCCATGGTGCGCGGCGATCTGCATCTGCGGGTTTCGAGCGGGCTGATCCCTCCGCCGCCCGAGGACGAAATCGAGCGGCAGGTGGCGCATGCGGTGCATATCTTCGTCCACGGCATCGCGCGCCATCCACCCGTCATATAACGTCGGCAAGACTTGACCGCACGCCCCCCGCACGGGCACACCTGCTGCGGGCAGGTCCGCAGCGGACCCGGCCGGCGGCTGACGACAAAAGGAGAGGCCATGTTTTCGCACGTTATGCTGGGCAGCAATGATATCCAGCGCTCCAAAACCTTCTATGACGCCACTTTCGCGGCCTTTGGTGGTCCGGAAGGGATCATCGATCCCTATGGCCGGCTGGTCTACATGCACAACGGCGGCATTTTCATCCTCACCACGCCGATCAACGGCGACCCGGCCTGCGGCGCCAATGGCGGCACTGTCGGTTTTGCGATGACGCCGGACCAGGCTGATGCGTGGCATGCTGCAGGCTGCGCCAGCGGCGGCACCACCTGCGAAGATCCGCCGGGGCCGCGTGATGGTTCGCCCTACTATCTCGCCTATCTGCGCGATCCGGACGGCAACAAGCTGTGCGCGCTGCACGTGATCGGCAGCTGAGAAGACTGAGGCTGTGATGACGCTCGAAACCGTATCGACCAGCAAAGCGCACGGCGGCACGCTGGGCGTCTACAAACATGCCTCGACCGCGACGGGGACAGGGATGACCTTTTCGGTCTTCCTGCCCCCGCAGGCGGATGAGCCCGGCGCGAAACTGCCGGTGCTGTTCTACCTCTCGGGGCTCACCTGCACCCATGCCAACGTGACCGACAAGGGCGAATATCGGCGCATCTGTGCCGAACTCGGGCTGATTTTCGTTGCCCCCGATACCAGCCCGCGCGGCGATGACGTGGCGGATGATCCGGCGGGGGCTTATGATTTCGGGCTCGGCGCGGGCTTCTACGTCAACGCGACCGAAGAGCCTTTCGCGGCGCACTACCGCATGTGGGACTATATCGCGCACGAACTGCCCGCGCTGATCGAGGATAGTTTCCCCGCCGATCCCGCGCGCATGGGCATTACCGGCCATTCGATGGGTGGCCACGGCGCGCTGACCCTCGGGCTGACTTTCCCGGACACGTTCAAGTCGCTCTCGGCCTTCGCGCCGATTGTCGCGCCGGGGCAAGTGCCCTGGGGCCACAAGGCGCTCGGCGGCTATCTGGGCGCAGACCCTGCTGAATGGCGCGCGCACGATGCGGTCGCGCTGATCGAGGACGGTAAGCGCCCGGCGGGCGACGTGCTGGTCGATCAGGGCGCGGCGGACTCGTTTCTGGCGGAGCAGCTGCGGCCCGAGCTGCTCGAAGCGGCCTGCGCGGATGCTGGTATCGACCTCACCCTGCGCCTGCAGGACGGCTACGACCACAGCTACAACTTCATTTCGACCTTCATGGAAGATCATATCCGCTGGCATGCGGAGCGGCTTTGACGGGGTAACAGGCGATGGCAAAGGTTCTGTTCGTCGGGATCGAGCCTGATCAGGTCGATTTTTCCGATCCTTCGCTGCCGCCCGGGATGAATGCCGAGACGATCCGCGAAGGCGTCCGCCGCTCGGTCGAGGGCCTCACCGCGGCAGGACACACGGTTGACCAGCTCTATGTCCCCGCGGCGCGGGAGGCGGCGGTCAGCGTGTTTTCCGCGCGGCTTGCGGCGGCGCAGCCCGCGCTTGTCGTCATTGGCGGCGGCGTGATCATTCCGCCCGCCAATCGCCTGCTGTTCGAAGGCCTGCTCAACGCGATCGTGAAGCAATCACCGCCACCGGCAGTGGGGTTGATCGCCCGGCCGGAGGACGCCCCGGCCGCCGCCGCGCGGATTCTGTCAGGCGGCTAGTCGCTGCGCGCTTCAGCGCACGTCCTTCGCGACCGCATCGAGCAATCCGTTGACGAACTTGGCTTCGCGGTCGTCGAAAAAGGCGTGCGCCACGTCGAGGTATTCGTTGATCACGATGCTGACGCTGATGTCAGGCCGCGCCAGCAGTTCATACGCTCCCGCGCGCAGGATCTGCAGCATCGTACGATCAAGCCGGGCGATCGACCAGCCTTGGGCCAGCCGCTCGGTCAGCCGCGAATCGATCTCGTCACGCCGTGCAGCCACGCCGCGCACCACATCATCGAAAAACGCGACGTCGGCTTCGAGGTACTGCTCGTCCTCGATCTCCGCGCCCAGCCGGTGCATGTGAAACTCGTCGAGCAGCGACGCCAGCGGCGTCCCCTCCATCTCGAGCTGGTACAACGCCTGCACGGCGGCGAGCCGCGCGGCAGAGCGGGCGGGCAGGCGGGCAGGGCCCTTGACGCGGCTCATATTCCTAACCTCAATTCGATCGAGCGGGCGTGCGCGGCAAGGCCTTCGGCCTCCGCGAGCGCAATGGCAGCAGGCCCGATCGCGCCAATCGAGGCCTCGGACACCGCAATAAAGCTGGTGCGCTTCATGAAATCGAGCACCGACAGGCCCGAGGCAAACCGCGCGCGCCGCCCGGTGGGCAGCACGTGGTTGGGGCCCGCGACATAGTCGCCGATGGCCTCGGGCGTGTGCCGCCCAAGGAACACCGAGCCGGCATGGCGGATACCTGCAAACAGCGCTTCGGGATCAGCGGTTGCGATTTCGACATGCTCGGCCGCCAGCGCATTGGCGAGCGCGGGCGCTTCATCGAGCGAGTCCACCACGATGATTACCCCGTGCGCGTCCCAGCTGGCCTTGGCGACGGCGGCGGTGGGCAGCAGAGCGATTTCCGATTGGACGGCCGCTTCCACCGCATCGGCAAAGGCCCCGTCGTTGGTGATCAGGATGGCCTGTGCCAGAGGATCATGTTCGGCCTGGCTGAGCAGGTCGGCGGCGATCCACTGCGGATTGTTCGCACCATCGGCGATCACGAGAATCTCGGACGGCCCCGCCACCATGTCGATCCCGACCACGCCGAACAGCTGGCGCTTGGCCTCGGCCACCCAGGCATTGCCCGGCCCGGTGATCACATCGACCGGCGCGATCCGCTCGGTGCCATAAGCCAGCGCGGCAATCGCCTGCGCGCCGCCGACGCGCCACACTTCATCCACGCCCGCGAGGTGAGCGGCGGCGAGCACCAGCGGATTGACCACGCCCTTGGGCGTCGGCGTCGTCACCACCAGCCGCCCGACTCCTGCGACTTTGGCCGGAATCGCGTTCATCAGCAGCGAGGACGGATAGGCCGCGCGCCCGCCCGGCACATAGAGCCCTGCGCCATCAACCGCGCGCCACTTCGCGCCGAGCCGGACGCCTGCAGCATCGACATGGTCGCGGTCCTCGGGCAACTGCGCCTCGTGATACGCGCGGATGCGCTGGGCGGCGAGTTCGAGCGCGGCGCGCAGTTCGGGGGCGAGCGCATCGAACGCCTCGCGGCAGGTTTCCGCCGGAATGCGCCATTCGTCGCCCAGATCATGGCCGTCGAACCGCGCGGTATAGTCGACCAGCGCTGCATCGCCGCGCGCGCGCACCTCGGCGATGATCGCGGCGACATCGCTCGCAACCCCGGCATCGCTTTCGCGCCGGTCGTTCACCACGGCGGCGAAGGCTGCGGCGAAACCCGCGTCGCTGGAACGCAGCCGCTGCATCAGGCGGCTTTCGCGCGCGCGACCAGTTCGCGGAACGTATCGATCAGCGCGCCCAACCGCGCGCTGTCGGTCTTGAGCGCGGCGCGGTTGACGATGAGGCGGGCGGACACCGGCATGATCCGGCTCGTTTCGACAAGGCCGTTATCCTTCAGCGTCTTGCCCGAGGACACCAGGTCGACGATCCGGCTGGCGAGGCCCAGCGAAGGCGCGAGTTCCATCGCGCCGTTGAGCTTGACCACTTCGGCCTGCACGCCCAGCGTTTCGAAGTGCCGCCGCGTCAGGCTGGGATATTTGGTCGCGACCCGCGCATGGCTTTCGCGCGCGTTGGCCCCGCTCTCGACCATGCTGGCGGGCTCCGCGACCGAAAGGCGGCAGTGCCCGATATCGAGATCGACCGGCGCATAGAGGTCGGCATAGTCGAACTCGTCGATCACATCCGAACCGACGATTCCCGCTTGCGCCGCGCCGTGCGCCACGAAGGTTGCTACATCGAAGGCGCGCACGCGGATGATGGTCATATCAGCGCGGCTCGTGGCAAAGCTCAACTTGCGCGAGGCCTTGTCGAAAAACGCGGCCTCGGGCACGACACCGGCGTGCTCAAGCAAAGGCAGTGCTTCGTCGAGAATGCGGCCCTTGGGCAGGGCGAAGACGAGGGAAGCGGGCTGGGTCATAGTGCCGCAGCCCCTATGGCAAAGGGCCGGAAAGGGCAACCTTATGGACGCGGTGATGGATGGCAGCGATGTCGCGGCGGCGATTGTCTGGCAGGCGGATCACGCGACCAAGAACGGCGCACCGTGCACAGGCCGTGTGGTGCGCGCGCAGCTGGCCTTGCTGGACGGCGCGACCGAGACCGGCCGCCGCCTCGCCACATGGCCGGGCAAACCGCTGGAAGATGCCCTGCCGCTGCGGCTTGCGGGCGGCTTTCACCACCTGGTGCTCTCGGGCGCGGACCATCGGTTGCTGCCCGTCTATCGCGGCGAACTGAGCGATCAGGATGCGATTGACGCGCTCGTCGCCGATATTACCCGCACGCACGATGCTGCGCTGCTGCCGTGGCTCGATGGCCCGCCGCAGACCAACGAGGCGGGCCGCTCCGCCTCGATCATGGCGGCGCTGCTCTGGCTTTCGCCGCGCCTCGGCCCCCGGTTTGAGCTGAACGAACTCGGCGCCAGTGCGGGCGTCAACACGATGATGGAGCGCTATTTCTATGATCTGGGCGGCACCGCCGTCGGGCCGGAAGCTTCCCCCATGCAAATCGTGCCCGAATGGCGCGGCCCCGCGCCCGTGCCCGCGCCGGTGGAGATCACCGCTATCGCAGGCTGCGACCGCGCGCCGGTCAACCTCGCCGATCCGGTCGAGGCGCTGCGGCTCAAAAGCTATGTCTGGGCCGAAGTGACCGAGCGGCTCGGACGCATCGACGCCGCCATCGCACTCGCGGGCCAGCAACCCCCGCGCCTAACGCAGATGGACGCGGGCGAATGGGCGGAGCAGCGCCTTGCCGCCCCTCAGGAAGCAGACACGACCCGCGTCATCTACCACTCGATCGTGTGGCAATACCTGCCTCCCGAAACCCGCGCGCGAATCGAAACCGCGATGGCCCGCGCCGGTGCCGCCGCCGATTCCAGCCGCCGCCTCGCGTGGATCATGCTCGAAACCAACCGCGCCACGTTCCGCCACGAACTCACGGTGCGCTACTGGCCCGGCGGCGCGGAGCCGGTCCAACTGGGCGAGGCCCACGCCCACGGCGCATGGGTGGAGTGGCGCGGCGATATTTATGGCTCGGCGCTGGGTGATTGAGCCTGTGCGCAATTGGCCCTAGCCTGCCGACAATCCCGAACGCCGAAAGCCCCCCTATGCACCCGCTCAAACTGCTCCTCGCCGCTCTCGCGCTTACCGCTATGCCGGCCTTTGCCGATTCGCCGCCGACCGACTGGCGCGAAAAGGTCCGCGCGTTCAACATGGAGCATTGCAAGCACCCGGCCTGGGGCACCTCGCATTCCGAGCGGGACTACCGCCTCGCCAAGGCTATGGCCGCGACTGACAAGGCTGCGCTCGATGACGATGTGCTGTTCGCTGCCGCCTATCTCCACGATATTGCGGCGTTCAAGCCTTACGAAAAGCCCGATCTCGATCACTCGGACGTCGCAGCGGATATCGTCGGCCAGATCCTCGCCCCCACCGGCTTCCCGATGGACAAACTGCCACGCGTGCAGGCCGCGATCCGCGAGCACATGTATTACCGCACGCCCACCAATCCCGAATCGCTCTATCTCCACGATGCCGATGCGCTCGACTGGCTTGGCGCAATCGGCGCCGCCCGCATCATGGCGCTCGCCGACCCGAACGGCGCGCAGCCCGATGGCCCGGCCGTGCTGCCCATGCTCAAGGAAAACCTGCGCGATGTTCCGGCGCGCGTGCTCTCCCCCGCCGGCAAGGCCCTGATGCCGGCGCGGCGCGATCTGCTGGCCAAGTGGCTGGAAACGCTGTCGGCGGAGACGGATGGGTTCAAAACGCTTTGACCATGCCGGAAACACACTACCGCCCCTATGCCCCATCCGACGAAGACGCCGTCCTCGCGCATATCCTGTCGATCCAGCGGGACGAGTTCGGCGTGCCCGTCACCGCCGAAGACCAACCCGATTTGCGCGCGGTGGGCGCTGTCTACCAGTCCGGCACCGGTGGGTTCTGGGTCGCGGAACGGGAAGGGCGCATTGTCGGCACCATCGGCCTGATCGGCTTCGGCGACCGGCAGGGCGCGCTGCGCAAGATGTTCGTCGCGGCCGAGGCACGCGGGCGCCAGGCCGGGGTTGGCGCAAATCTGCTTGCCTTGCTGATCGGCCATGCGCTGGCGCAAGGCGTCAAGGCTATCACGCTGGGCACGGTGGAGAAGCTTCAAGCTGCTCGGCGGTTCTACGAGAAGAACGGCTTCGTGCCTGTCGCGCCCGATGAATTGCCTGCCGGATTCCCGCGCATGCCGGTGGACACGCACTTCTATCGGCTGGAGATTTAGCGCAGAAATGCCTCCAGCGCGGCGTTGACTTTGCCCGGCGCTTCCCAAGGCACGAAATGCCCGCAATCGGGCACTTGCACCACAGTGAGATCAGGGATCATCGCATCCAGCCCGTCGAGGTTTTCGGGCGGCAATGCCTGATCGTCCATCGCCCAGATCACCAGCGTGGGGATCATCAGCGGTGACAGCGGCGGCGGAGCGAAGCCTGTGGGCAGCGCGAAAGGCGCGTCCATATCGGGCACGTCCATGGGGCTCGCGCGGTACCAGTTGAGCATGGCGATCGCGCTGTCGGGGTTCGACCAGTCGACCAGCAGCGCTGCGCGCTCGGCCTCTTCCATCACCGGCGCGCGCTTCCAGTTCAGCGCCTGCATGAGCAGCGCGCCCAGCCCATGCTCGCGCACCATGGCATCATTCGCGGTATCGCGGAACGCGCGCATGTACTGGCTCGCGCCGCGCTGCACCGGATCGAGGTAGAGCAGCTTCTGGAAGATCCCCGGATGCGGCGCATTGGCGATCACCGCGCGAGTCACGCGGGTGCCTTGGCCCATCAGCGCAACGCCCCAGGCAATCGCGCCGCCCCAATCGTGGCCGAGCACGGTGAACTGGCCGACGCCCAGCGCATCGGCGAGCAGGAACACATCGCCGATCAGCTTGTCCGGCGTGTAGTTTTCTGCGCCCTCGGGCTTCGAGGAGCCGCGATAGCCGCGCTGATCGGGCGCGATGCAGCGGAAGCGATCGGAAAAGTGCGCGATCTGGTGCCGCCATGTGCGGTGCGATTCGGGAAAACCATGGAGGAACATCAGCGCGGGCGCATCGCGGGGGCCCACATCCAGCACGTCCAATTCGATGCCATTGGCGAGCGCCACGCGGATCAGATCGGTGCTCATTCGGCCTTCTCCATCTTCTCGGCATAGCCGTCCGCTACCATCGCCGCCATCTTGTCGAACACTTCAACCGGCGTGCGGCATGCCTCGGCGATGCCCAGCTCGAACCCGCGCGCGACGATGATTTCACGTTCCCCTGCTGCCATTGCCGCCAGCATGGTCGCCACCGCTTCGGCCGGATCCATGCCGCGGTCGATGCCCTTGTCGCTCACCCCGCGGCGGCTGCCATCGGCGTTAAGCGCGTTGCGCGAGACGTTGGTTCGCACCGACCCCGGCGCGATGACATGGACTTGCAGCCCCTGCCCCGTCACTTCGCTGCGCAGTGCATTGGCATAGCCGATCAGGCCGAACTTTGCGGCGCTGTAAGCGGTGCGCATAGGCACGCCCACTTTGCCCGCGACGCTGGAGACCATCACGATCCGGCCCGCCTTGCGCGCTACCATGCGGCCGAGCAACGCCTGCGTCAGCGCGATGGGTGCCAGCAGGTCGACCGCGATGATCTGCTCGTAGACGGCATAGTCGGTGTCAACCGCAAGGCTGCGCTGCGAGATGCCTGCGTTGTTGACCAGAATGTCGATCCCGCCGCTGCGCTCCGCCGCCCACGCCCACGCCTGCTCCGCCGCTGCAAGGCCAGCCGGGCGATCCGTCACTTCAAACGGCAGCACCAGCGCCGAGGCATTGCCTATCGCGCAATCGGCCGCGACTTCCGCCAGCGCCTCGGCGTTCCGGCCCGACAGGATCACATGCGCCCCATCTGCCGCCAAGGCCCGCGCCATCGCTGCGCCGATCCCCGATGATGCCCCGGTGATCCACGCCACCTCTCCGGCAAATGCCATGTGGTTCTCTCCCTCTCGTGTGTTCTTATGGGTTGGCTATTGTGTTCGGCACTTTGGGCAGGGGGATGAATTCGTCCTCGTCCCCCGGCACTTTGGGAAAGCGCCCCTGATCCCAGTCGTGCTTGGCCTGCGTGATCCGCTCGCGGCTGGAGCTGACGAAATTCCACCAGACGTGGCG
>CAIKKO010000002.1 GCA_903828025.1 uncultured Sphingomonadales bacterium | reverse complement strand
ATCGTTGATGCGGCGGCCCGACAGGATCACTTCGGGGTGATAGCCCAGTTGTTCGGCCTTGGCCGTCAGATAATAGGGATCGACCCCGATGCAGTGGCCGCCGACCAGCCCGGGATAGAACTTGAGGAAGTTCCACTTGGTGCCCGCCGCCGCGAGCACTTCGCTGGTGCGGATGCCGACGAGATCGCAGATCTTCGATATCTCGTTCATCAGCGCAATGTTGATATCACGCTGCGTGTTCTCGATCACCTTGGCCGCTTCGGCGACACGGATCGAAGAGGCACGGTGGATGCCGGCGTGGATGATCGAGCCATAGAGTTCGGCCAGCGTGTCGAGCGTTTCGGCGTCTTGTCCCGCCACGACCTTGACGATCGCCTCGAGCGGATGCGCCTTGTCGCCCGGATTGATGCGTTCGGGGCTATAGCCGAGCTTGAAGCCCTCGCCGCTCTTGAGACCGGAGGCGGCCTCGATCACCGGCGCGCAGACTTCCTCGGTCGCGCCGGGATAGACGGTGCTTTCGAACACGACGATCACGCCGGGCTCGATCACTTTGCCGAGCGCGGCGCAGGCGTCCTTGAGATTGGAGAAGTCCGGGCGACAGCTATCATCGACCGGGGTCGGCACGGTCACGATCAGAATGCGGCAACCGCGCAGATCTTCCACCGATCCGGTGATGACCAGATTCGAGCGCTGCAGCTCTTCGGCGGTGATCTCGTTGGTATAGTCAATGCCCTGACGCAGCGTGCTGACGCGCGCCTCGCTCACATCGAAGCCCACCACAGCGTACTTCCGCGCGAACGATACTGCTAGCGGCAGACCAACGTAACCAAGGCCGACAATGCCGATTTTGCCGATAGCATTCATACAATGACAACCTGCCTCGTGAGCTCAGTCAACCGGTCACGGCCTGGAACCGCTCACCCCCCAACGCCCAAGCCGGCCGCACGTACGACCAGCCCCGACGAAAATAAACCGGGCCACTACGGGCATCGCCGCGCTAACTCAAGCGCAGTAGCGATTGCACCGCATTCCCCTCCAACGACCCGTTCTGCATTGGTTATATGACAGATTTCCAACTATTTCGCTTCGTAGCGGGAAACACGCCATTTGCAAAGCGCGCACGCTCAGCGCGCCGGGTGCCGCTCTGCGGCCTATCGGACCTTCAGGGCATGATGGCGCATGCATTCGGCGCTCTGCGGTGAAGCCGCCGTTTTTACGGGTATCCCCGCCAGGTGTGCAGCGACAGCCCGTCGCTTGCACTGCCGCCAATCCCGGCAGGTTTGCGCGAGATCGCACCACGTTGGAGCAATCATTTGCCAACGCGGAAGCAGGCGGGCGGTAGGAGCGCAAAGTGCGACCGAGGAAATTGCCCTAAGCAAAACCCCCGAGCGTTTGGCGAGACTAGCGCAACACAGAAAAATGGGTGCTTAAGCCATTCCGCTGGGACCGCATTAAGT
This sequence comes from uncultured Sphingomonadales bacterium, assembly GCA_903828025.1. GTDB lineage: Bacteria > Pseudomonadota > Alphaproteobacteria > Sphingomonadales > Sphingomonadaceae > Novosphingobium. The sequence continues at coordinate 16,032 of CAIKKO010000002.1, read as the reverse complement.
CGCTTCCGGCAAAGCCTTGCCGTGTCCCCCCGTCTGGACCCAACCGTCTGGAGACTGTGCCATGGTTCGCCGTATTTTGATGCTGCCCACGCTCGTGCGCCCAACGATTCGCATCATGGTGCTGATTGCGATGCTGGCGGCGTGTGGCCCTGCCCAGCTCCGCCGCACGGCCGAAATCGCCTCGCCGGTATCGAACGCGGTCGCCGCCGCGCCACCTGCTGCGCAAATGCCGCCAATGACTTTGAGCGTTCAGACCCATTTCAGCCAGGGCTGGCCAGCCTCCGCACTGGCGCAGGCACAGCAGGTTTCCGCGCCGATGCTGCGCGATTCGCTGCCTTGGGCTGACGGTGAGAAGACGCACGGAAGCTATAGTCTGAACGGCCCGGCCGCGCAGAATCTGGCGGCGGCCTGCGCGGCGGGCGAGCGCCTGTTGCTCACCGTGGTGCCGACCAATCCGCTCTACGACACTGGCTACTGGGTGTGGACTGCGGAGGGCAATGCGGCTTTTGCCGCCTATCTCGCCGCGCTATCCGACCGCTTTGGCCCGTGCCTTGCCGCAATCGAGGTTGGCAACGAACTCAACGGCACCGGGACGATGACCTACCCCGCCGGGGCCGACAAGTCGGCCGCCTATGTCCGCACCATCAAGGCCGTGCGCGCCCGGATCGGCGGGCGCACCGCGATTCTGGGCGGGTCGACCAACATGATCGGTACGGGATTTTTGAAACCGCTATTCTCTTCCGGGTTGCTCAATTCCGTCGATGGCGTGGTCGTCCATCCCTATCGCACCCGCGCCGAGGGGCTGGATGTCGAGCTTGCCAATCTCAATGCCGCCATGGATGCGGCCGGCCGCCGTGTGCCTGTCTGGGCCAGCGAATTCAGCGTCGATACCACCGACCAACCGCTCGCTGCCGGTGAACTGATCAAGCAGACGACCATGCTGGCGGCCGCCGGTGCAGCGCAGGCGAGCTGGTACGCGCTGCTCGACCAGCGGTGGTTTCCGAACATGGGCCTCTATGCCGGTTCTGCCCCCAAAGCGCAGGCCAGCGCCTTCCAGCTCATGCAGCAGCTCCTCCCGCTCGGGCGGCCGCAACGGCTGGATCTGGGCGATCCGCTGCTGTTCGCCTATCGCTTCGGCGCGGATACCACCGTGGTCTGGGGCGCACCGCGCGCTATCACGGTGGATGGCGGACACGTGCGGGATGCGACTGGCGCGACGCCGCCCACCCCCGCCGTGAACGAAAGGCCACTGGTGATCACCGGCACAACGGCGATCCGCTTCGGCCCCTCCACCTGGATCGCCGACACGCTGATGGGCTGGGGCACGCCGCAATGGAAATACTTTGCGCGGACCAAGGGCGACACTTTGAACCGCCTGCCGTTGTTCGACGACCAGTTCACCTCTTATTTCGGCGACCGCTGGTATCGCCCGCTGCGGATCAACGCGACATCGGCCGCGCCTGCGGGCACCGGCGTCGCCCCGATCAGGGCGGTGTGGCGCCATGTGGCGACTGCGGCCGAGTCCATCGACATCGGCGGTTGCTTTGCCAAGGGACCGGTCGGCGACGGGGTCGACCTCACCGTGATGGTGGGTGCCAAAGTGCTGTGGCGCGGGGTGCTGACCGCTCGGACGCAGTTGCCACTGCTGAGCGCGGACCTCGCGGCGGGCGAATGGATCGACTTTGTTGCGGGTCCGAACCAGACTGCGGGCGGGGATTCCTTTGACTACCGCCTGGTCCTGTTCCAGCGCGGGGCGGGCGAGCCGGTGGACTGCCCAAGTTGATCGAACGCGCTGATCCGGCTCAGGGTGCCGGGGCAGGCGGCAAGCGCCGCACGCTGAGCACTTTGACCGGTTTGTCGAGCATCTGCCCGCGCATGTAGCCTTCGCCCAGCGTCGCCGAAATCGGTGCGTCCCAGATCGCGCGCACCACCTCCATGCCCGACGTGACATGGCCAAACGCGGCATAACCCGCTTGCGCTTCGGGGTCGGCAGAGGCCGCATCGGCATCGAGCCCGGCCATGTCGGACAGCAGAATCGAGAAATCCGCGACCGCAGTGCCCGGAGCATTGCGCGCCATCGAGATCGTCCCCGCCGTGTGGCGCAAGCCGGTCTGGCTGGTCGGCTCGTGCGCGATGGGCGGAAACAGGCGGCGCGGATCGCGCAGGCCGCCCTGAATCAACCCGTTCGGCTGATCACCCCACGCCAGATGCATCGCGCGGTAGAACGTGATCCCGTCCAGCCGCCGGGTATCGACGTAGTGGAGAAAATTGGCCGTGCTGACCGGCGCATGCACGCCATCGAGCGCCAGCTCGATCGTGCCAAGCTCGGTGGTGATCGCCACCCGCTCGACGGCGGCGAGCGGCGGCGGGGGCGGGGGCGGGGCCACGGGCGCTTTGCCCTTTGGGGCAGCGGCCATGAGCAGGGCCGCCAGCGGGAGCGCGGCAAGGACGAATCGGCGGTGCATCATAGGTCCGCATTAACCTTCAAGGCGCGCGGATAGGCAAGCCGCAGCGCGCTCAAGCAGCCGAAATGCGGTGAACGGGCCATCAGCAGCCTTTCGTAAGCGCGGTTGGGGCAAATCTAATCGCTCTGCGCCCAGATGGCGAGGCCCCACCCCAAGTTCAGAAGCTTGATGATTGCCCTGAGATTTCTACGCCAACCGAAAGGACAACCCATGTTCAAGCCCAACTTCAAGACTGCCAAGACCCTCGCGTTCGGCCTCGTGGCCGCCGCCTGCATTGCGACCCCTGCTTATGCCGAGTCAGCCGACTGGATGAAGCAGGTCGTTCGCACGATTGCGTCCAAGCAGACCTATCCCAAGGCCGCGCAGGCGCGCGGCGAACAGGGCACCGCCAAAGTGAAGATCTATGTCGCCGCTTCGGGCGCTGTGGAGCGCGCTGAACTGATTGCGCCTTCGGGCTCGACGACGCTGGATCGCGAAGCGCTGGCGCTGCCGAGCCGCACGGGCTCGGTCCCCCCGCCGCCGGGTGGTGCAACCTCGGTAACCGTGCCGATCACCTGGAAGCTGCTCTGATTGAACGATCCGGCACTGGCCGGAAGGAATACGAAGATCGGGAAAGGGGCGGAGCGATCCGCCCCTTTTTCGCGTTCAGTACGCCAGTTCGGCAACCGGCCCGGTCTCGCCGAAAAAGGCGCGCAAGGCGGCGAGGCCGCGGTGGATATTGACCTTGACCAGCGCTTCGGACTGGCCGGTCATCGCCGCCGCCTCGCGCACCGAAAAGCCCTCAAGCTTGACCAACCGGATCGCCTCGGCCTGCGGGCGGCGAAGGCGCTCGAACAGACCGGCCATGACGATGCCGCTGAGCGAGGCCGCTTCGTGGCTGGCAACGCCGTGCTCGTTCTCGGACAGCTCCTCGCCGCGATGACGGCCTGAGGCCCGCATGCAATCGACACCCTTGAAGCGGGCGATGGCGGCGAGCCAGGGAAGGAACGGGCGGCCGGGTTCGAACGTCGCGCGCTTGAGATGCAGCGCGGTGAGCGCTTCCTGCACGGCATCGTCGATCAGCTCGGGCGAAAGGCGGCGGGCGAAGTAGCGGCGCAGCCAGCGACCGGCTTCCTCGAGCAGGCGGCGATAGGCGGCGCTATCACCCGCGAGGCTGGCGGCCATGGCGCCTTCCCAATCGAAGCCTGCAGCCTTGCGCACCGCGCCTGCGGTGCCGATCGCTTTGCCTCCGGCCTGTTGAATGCCTGCCATGGTGTCCTCCTTTGCCTCTCGATGCACAACCAATGCCTCAGCGCGGCGGCTGCGAACACGCCCCAAACGGTTATCATGTCGATGCATGGAAGGCATGTTGCCAAATTAATCCCTATTTTACAGCAGCCAAATCCAGCGGCCTGACCGCCCTCCGCCCCAGCGCGGGGGCCAGTTCGAGGGTTGCGGGCAGATCCGGGGCGATATCGCCGGTGATCAGGCGCGCGCCGCGCTGGTATGTCAGGTAGCTCCCCAGCCAGGTCAGGCCGACGGCGATTCGGTTGCGGTGCCCGGTCAGGAACCAGATGTGGGCCACACACCACAGCACCCAGGCGGGCAGGCCTGAGACCCGGACCCGCCCGAAATCGGCGACTGCGCGGCTGCGGCCAACAGTCGCCATGTTGCCCCAGTCACGGTAGCGGAACGGCGCGACCACACGGCCCACCAGCGCGGCACGGATGACCCGCGCGGCATATTGGCCCTGCTGCTTGGCCACGGGCGCCACCCCAGGCAGATCGCGCCCGCTGGCATCGGTGCAGGCCGCCGTATCGCCGATCACGAAAATGCGCGCATCGCCTGCCGGGTGCAGATCGGCTCCGATTTTGACACGCCCGGCCCGGTCCGCCGTGCAGCCAAGCCACTCCGCCGCGCGCGAGGCCATGACCCCCGCCGCCCAGATCGTGGTGGTGGCCGGGATGAACTCGTCGTCCACCGTGACTCCGTTGGCATCAATGGCTTTGACATCCGCGCCCAGCCGCACTTCGACGCCGAGTTGCTCGATGCCGCCCAGCGCCTTGGCAGATAGCGTCGCCGGGAACGACGGCAGCAGCCGGTCCCCGCGCTGGAGCAGGACAATGCGCGAGCAGTGCGGGGTGATGTGGCGGAAATCCTTGCTGACCGACTGGCGCGCCAGTTCGGCAATCGCGCCCGCCATTTCCACGCCGGTCGGCCCGCCGCCAACCACCACGAACGTGAGCAAGGCTTTGCGCCGTTCGGGATCGGTCTCGGTCTCGGCGCGTTCGAGCGCGAGCAGCACGCGGCGGCGGATCGCGGTGGCATCGTCGATGGTCTTGATGCCGGGCGCGAACGGCGCCCATTCATCGCGGCCGAAATAGCTGTGGGTCGCGCCGGTGGCGATGATCAGCCAGTCGTAGGCGATGGGCTCGCCATCCCCCAGAATGACGCGCTGGCTGACCCGGTCGATCCCATAGACCCGGTCGAGCAGCACTCGCACATTGGCTTGCGCGGCGAGAATGGCGCGGATCGAACCAGCAATGTCGGCAGGCGAAAGCCCGGCAGTCGCCACTTGATAAAGCAGCGGCTGGAACAAGTGGTGGTTGCGCTTGTCGATCAGCGTGATGTCGACCGCCGCGCCGGCCAGCGCTTTCGCCGCCGCCAGACCGCCAAAGCCGCCCCCGACGATGACCACATGGGGCCGTTTCGATTGCCCCTGAGCTGAATTGTCCGCCATTCCCTCGTTCCCTTGAAATGGGCCGCGCGCCCTGCCCTTGAGCTTCGCGGCGGTGGCCCGGTTCGTTACACGGGCTGCGGGTTAAAGCGCGCGCAGCAAGGGATCGGCGGCGAAGGCAGCAATCAGATGGTCGGCCAGCACGCGCACGCGCGCCGCGATGTAGCGGCCCGCCGGCATGACCAGATGGATCGCCATGTCGTGCGGCGGATGATCGGGCAGCAGCTCGATCAGGCGGCCGTTCGCCAGATCCTCCTCGAACAGCCACCGCGCATTGACCGCGATGCCGATCCCCGCAAGCGCCGCCGCGCGCAGCGCATCAGGGCTGTCGGCGCGGAAATTGCTGGTGATCTCGACCGCAGGGTGCGTGCCCAGAGTCCACTTGCTGCCGCTCGTCAGCAGGGAATAGGAGATGCAGTTGTGTTCGGAGAGGTCCGCAGGCACGCGCGGCATCCCGCGCGCGGCGAGATAGGCGGGCGCAGCGACCATGACCCGGCGGGCGGTGCCGATACGGCGGGCAATGGCGCGGCTGTCACTGATCGCGCCGACGCGGATCGCGAAATCGAGATTGTCCGCCACCAGATTGAGCGCGTGATCCGACAGGCGCAAGTCGATCTCGATGCGCGGCTGCGCCTGCTGAAACCGGGCGAGCATGGCGATCAGCCGCGATTGCGCCAGCGTGAGCGGCGCGGTCAGCCGCACTTGCCCGCTGAGCGCGCCGTGCAGCCCGACCGAAGCCTCCGCCTCGTCGATCGCAGCCAGCGCGCGCAATGCAGCTTCATAGAAGGCCAGCCCCTCGCTGGTCAGCGCGATCGAGCGCGTGGTGCGCTTGAGCAGCGATGCGCCGAGATAGCGTTCGAGCGCGCCGACCTGGCGCGAGACCGTGGACTGGGGCATTTCCAGCCGAGCCGCCGCGCGCGAGAAGCTCGCCGCGTCGGCAACCGTGACAAACGTGCGCATCCAGCCCGTAAGATCCTTCACGGCTGCCTCCGGGCGAAGCTCTGCCCGCGGATTGTTGCCCCTTGCGGATAAATCATATGTGGCAAAGCGCGCTTGCCGCCAGCGCGGCTGACGCCCATGGTTGTCAAAGTCACTCGCTTCTCCGGTGGGTTGGTTCGCTGTATCGGTGGATGACTTCCGGGGGTGTCCGGATCGAGCAAAGACACAGGACGCGCACTGCGATGGAAATGCATCAGGTCCGGTACTTTCTGGCCGCTGCCCGATTGCTGAACTTCACCCGCGCCGCGATCGAATGCCACGTTTCGCAGCCCTCGCTGACCAAGGCGATCCAGAAGCTGGAGGATGAATTCGGCGCGCCGCTGTTTCGCCGCGAACGCGCCCGCACCCACCTGACCGAACTGGGCAAGGCCATGCTGCCCCATCTGGAGCGCAGCTTCGAAGCCGCGCAGACCGCCAAGGAGATGGCGCGCGGCATGGGCCGCGCTGAAATCGCGCCGCTGGCGCTGGGCGTGGCGCGCACGGTCGAGCACCCCGCGCTGGAGCGCGTGCTGGCCGAGTTGGCGGGAAGCCTCACCGGCCTCGAACTCGCGCTTTCGAGCGGGTCCTCGGCCGAACTGATCGAGCTGGCGCTGGCCGGCTCGCTGGATTTGATCATTGTCGAATTGCCTGATGAAGCGCCGGAGCGGCTCGATTGCTGGCCTTTGTTCGCCGAAGCATGGTGCGTGGTTACACGCAGCGATCACCGCTTTGCCGCCAGCCCTTCCGCCACGTCCCCTGCCGCGCCCCCCGTCACGCCCGACTTGCTGGAAGATGAAACCTGGATTGATCTGGCAGGCGACGGCTGCGCAGGGCTTGCCCGCATTGCCGGGCAGGCGGGCGCGGCCATCGACGTGCGGCATCACGCGCAGAGCCCGGCGCAGCTGCGGCAGATGGTGCTCGCCGGGCTTGGCTGCGGATGGCTGCCGCGCAGCGTGGCAGGGCCGCCGCTGGTGCCTATCACGCTGGCATTTGGCGAAGACGAAAGCCCGGTCGTGCTGGCGAGCGTCGCAGGCCGCCGCCGTTCGGTGGCCGCCGATGCCTTCTTGCGCGCCGCGCGCACGCAGGATTGGTCGCTGCCCACGCCCACCTGAACCTTGCGCCTGACCCTTGCTGCTCCCTGACCCTTGCTGCTCCCTGACCCTTGCTGCTCATAGCGGCGGCGCATGAACTCGATGCATGCGGCCCCATTTCCAAGCCGCGGAAATTCCTCTTATGATGAGGCGATGACCCTTCGCCCAAACCCGCCCCGACCGCTCGCTCCCGATCTGGCCGCGATCCGCCTTCGCAGCCCTCATCTCGGGCCGTTCTTCGACGAGGTTGTGATCGGCCTGCGCGAAGCGGGTGTGGGCGAAGCGGCACCGGTGGTGGGCGATGTGTTTCCTGATTTTTCGCTGCCCACTACAGATGGCGGCTATCGCCGGTTGGGTGACTTGCTCGAAACCGGCCCGGTGGTCATCAATTTCAGCCGTGGCCGCTGGTGCCCCTATTGCGCGCACGAAGTCGCCGCCTGGGCCGAAGCGCTGCCCGCGCTAGCCGAAGCGGGCGCGCAGTTCGTCGAGATCACGGGCGAGATCGGCGGCGGCGCGCGCGCATTGGGCGCAGTACTGGCCGCCGCTGAGCATAGCGAGATCGCCGAAGTGCTATGCGATGTGGACCACGGGGTCGCGCTGTCGCTGGGGCTGACGTTCTTTGCCGGCGAGCCGCTGCTTGATTTCTACCGGGAGCGGGGGATGGATATGGCCGCGCTCTATGGCTCGCAAGCGGGCTTTCTCCCTGTGCCCGGAACCTTTGCGGTGGGCCGCGACGGCGTGGTCCGCTATGCATTCGTCGATGTCGATTTCCGCAATCGCGCCGAACCCGCCGACGTCATCGCGGCGCTGACCGGAGCCTGAGGGCGGGGCCTTAGTGCGGGGCCGAAGCGCGCCTACCAGCGCACCAGCCGGGGCACTGCCAGACGAATCAGCACTGCCACAATCAGCATCGCTGCGGGATAGACTGTCGTGATGAACCCCGGCGTGCTCGCCGGGCAGAACAGGCTGTAGGCAAATGTCCCCAGCGCGCCCGCCGCCCAGCCGGTGAGCCAGCCTGCGCGCGGCAGATCGGTGGGCGCGGCGCGGCGCATCCAGACAACCAGCGCGGCCCCGACTGACAGGCCGGACGCTGCGGCGATGGCAAAGCAGCGCGCCGCACCGAAACCATCGACTTCGGCAAACGAAGGGGTGCGGCTCACCATGATGCCCTGGAGCAGCAGCCCCATCAGGCCTATCGGGAACAGCCCGAGCAGGAGCGTGCCCGCAAGGCTGGCGCTCTGATCGGGGCGCCCCGGAATGGCTGCGCGCACGGCGGCCAGCAGCATGCATGCGCCCGCCGTGAGCAGGACCGCGCCGCGCGCGATGACGATGGGCGCAGGATGGCCGGCCAGGATATCGGCGCGAAAGCCCACCACGAGCCAGACACCGAGCACCGCCAGCGCGGTCGCGCCGAGCCCGGCTGCGATGCCGAACCCCGGGCGCAGCGGCTTGACCGGCGCAAGATCACCGACCAGCGCGGCGATCGTCTCGTCAAGGGACCGCTCGGCGGGGTCGCGGGGCATGAAAACTCCTCCGGTTGGCTGTTGCACCGGCCTTGCGGCCCGCCCTGATCCGATGTGTTTGATGTGGTTGCCGTCGGTTTTCAAAGCAAGCTGTCTTTCCGCTGGGCCTGAAAGAAATGGCCCCGAACAAAAAAGACCGGCCCGCATTCGCGGGGAATGCGGGCCGGTTGCTGCGCGGGTCTGGCGGCGCGGGGTCAGCCCCGCTTCAGCAAGCGGTCGAGCGAGAATGCTCCCCCGCCCTTGGCAATGAGCGGCAGCAGGATTGCTGCCCAGCTCAAGTGGGTCGGCCAGGCATCGGGATAGACGAAGACCTCGATCACCGTGGTCATGCCGAGCAGCGCCAGCGCGGCAAACCGTGAACCCAGCCCGAGAACGAGCAGGATCGGGAAGAGGTGCTCCGAATACGTCGCCATGTGGGCGGCGATATGCGGCGGCACGAACGGCAGTTTGTAGTCGGTTTCGAAGAGGTAATAGGTGCTGTCGGTGATCGTCAGCAGCCCTTCGACTTTGGTGCGGCCCGACTGGAAGAACACCGCCGCGATGCCGAGCCGCGCCACCAGCAGCAGCAGGGATTCGGGCAGAAGACGAGCGGCCAGATCACCAAGCCTCTGATAGATGGATGCAAGTGCGGTCATGCGGGACCCCCCCTGATTGGACCGAAGCCGCCCGGCGCGATGGCCCGCGCCGGGCGGCATCTGATTAGTGTGCCTTGGGGGTCAGCGAGCCGTTGCCCTTGGGCGTCTGGATCGAGGTGCAGGTGCCGGCCTTGACCAGCGTCCACGAATTGCCCTGATAGTCGGTCTTCGACGTGCCGGCGCAGCTCGTGCCCGGGCCAGCGGCGCATTCGTTCTTGCCAGCCTTGGCGACGCCGTAGCACTTTTCCATGGCGGGCTTGGCGTCTGCAGCGTGGGCAGCACCGGCAACAAGGCCGAGAGCGATCGAAGCGGCGAAAGCGGTTGCAGCAATCTTCATGGGATATTCCTTTGAATGAGATGAAAAACACGAGATGGGTTCAAGAACAGAAGGAACAGTTTGTGCATGTGTTGCGCCCTGTCCCTGTGTCCGGAAATGTTCGCGCCGGCCACGGTGATCAATTCGCCGGGCCTGCATGGGAGGTTACACGCCGCGCCGCTTTTTTGTGCGGCCGGGCGCACGTATCCACCCGCGCGGCTGGACCTAGGGGCGGACAAATCCTAGGGCAGACCGCAGAAATCTGGGCTCAGGAAGGACAATCGGACCGTGCGGAATTTTGCGCTGGAGGTGTATTTCTCGAAGTGGGAATTCGCCGCGAAGTATCACCTGACCGCCTCGGATGCGCAAAGCATGACCGCTTCGCAGCTGCTCGTGCACGCCTCACCGGCTGACCGCGAGCGGTTCGACAATCTGCACCTCGGCTATACCAAGACATATGGTGCCGCCCCGCTGCTGCACGAAATCGCGCAGACGTACGACACGATCGGCGAAGACCAGCTGCTGTGCTTTGCGGGTGCCGAAGAGGGCATCTATGTCGCGATGCGCGTGCTGCTGAGCCCGGCGGATCACTGCATCGTCATCACCCCCAACTATCAGGCGGCCGAAACGATCCCGCTTGCGATCTGCGCGGTTACCGGCGTGGCGCTGGATCAGAACGCCAACTGGGCGCTCGATCTGGATGCGGTGCGCGCGGCGCTGAGGCCCAACACCAAGCTCATCTCGATCAACTTTCCCAACAACCCCACTGGGGCGGTGCCGTCGCAGGCCACCTTTGCCGCGCTCGTCGAACTGTGCCGCGAACGCGGGATCTGGCTGTTCAGCGACGAGGTCTACCGCCTGATCGAGCACCGCCCCGATGTGCGGCTGCCGCAAGTGGCCGATATCTACGAGCGCGGGATCTCGCTCAACGTCATGTCCAAGTCCTATGGCCTTCCCGGTCTGCGCATTGGCTGGCTGGCCTGCCAGGATCGTGCCTTCCTTGAGGCCTGTGAGCACTACAAACACTACCTCTCGATCTGCAATTCGGCCCCTTCGGAAGTGCTGGCCGAAATCGCGCTCAAGGCGCGCGAGGCGATTGTCGGGCGCAACCGCGACCTTGCCCATCACAATCTGGACTTGCTCGATGCGTTCTTCGCCGATTTCCCCGGTCTGTTCGATTGGCGCAGGCCCGATGGCAGCTGTGTCGCGTTCATCCGCTACAAGGGCGCGGACGGGGTGGAGCAGTTCACCGAGCGGCTGGTCGAGGAAACCGGCGTGCTGCTGCTGCCCTCCAGCATCTACCGCTCCGAACTCGGCCCCGTGCCGCAAGACCATTTCCGGATCGGCTTTGGCCGCCATCATATGCCCGAAGCGCTGGCGGTGTTTCGCGACTGGCTGATGCGCAACCATCCGTGAGCGCGGCGCAAAATTTTTTGACCGCTGTAACCGCAGCGCGAAGGCAGGCGAATATACCTCTGCCATCACGGCGCACCCTTTTCGGAGACGACCCATGACCACTCTCAAGACCGGCTTTGCCCTCGCCGCCAACGCAGCCCTCATCGCTGCCGCCATCGCAGTTGCCCCGGCCCCGGCGTTCGCCAAGCACACCAAGGCTGCCGAAGTCGTGCACTGCTACGGCGTGAACACCTGCAAGGGCACCTCGGACTGCGCCGCCGGCACGCACAGCTGCAAGGGCCAGAACGAATGCAAGGGCCAGGGCTTCAAGGCGCTGACCAAGGACGCTTGCGCAGCGCAGGGCGGCAGCCTGACCGAAGCCAAGTAAGGGCCCATCGGCCCACCTGACCGGGGCTCCTGCCCCCTCTCACGGCGCATTCCCCCCTCCCTGCGCCAGCGGAGCCCCGGCCTTCTTTTCAGGAACGATCCCAATGACCCAGCACCTCGCCGGCTTTGGCCTCGGCATGCGCCGACCGCACTACCGGTCCTTTATCGACGGCACCGCGCCGGTCGATTTCATCGAGGTGATCTCGGAGAATTTCATGATCCCGGGCGGCAAGCCGCTCGACACGTTGCTGAAGGCGCGCGGGAATTACAGCCTTGCGCTGCACGGCGTTTCGCTGTCGATCGGTTCGGCCGATGGCCTGCGCGATGACTATCTCGGCGAACTCAAACGCCTTGTCGATATGATGGAGCCCGCCGTGGTCTCGGACCACTTGTGCTGGACCCGGATCGACCAGTTCAATTCGCACGACCTGCTGCCGCTGCCCTATACCGAGGAAGCGCTCGACGTGGTCTGCCGCAATATCGACCGCGCGCAGGACGCGCTGGGGCGGCGCATGCTGTTCGAGAACCCCTCGAGCTATATCCTGTTCCCCGGCGCGATGAACGAATGGGAATTCCTTGCCGAAATGACCCGGCGGACGGGCTGCGGCCTGCTGCTCGATGTCAACAACATCCATGTCAGCGCGGTGAACCACGGGTTCGCGGCGACAGACTATCTGGCCGGCATCCCGATGGACGCGGTCGGGCAGATCCACCTTGCGGGCCATGTGCAGGGCGAGCATCTGCTGATCGACACGCACGACCAGCCCGTACCGCCCGAAGTCTGGGCGCTGTATCGCGCCGCAACCGCGCTGGCCGGGGCCGTGCCGACGATGATCGAACGCGACGACAACATTCCCGAGCTGGACGAGCTTTGCGCCGAACTCGACGTGGCCCGCAGCATCAGCGCCGAAGCGGCTGGCGAGAGGATCGCGGCATGAGCCTGCTGGCAATGCAACGCAGCTTCCAAGGCTGGCTGGTGACCGGCGACGACGCGGCGGCCGCAGCGCTTGGCGGCGGCCATGGCCCCGCCGTCTATCAGAACAACTACCGCACCGCGCTGGTCTCCAGCCTTGCCGAAACCTTCCAGCGCCTTGCGCTATGGCTTGGCGATGCGGCGTTCGAGGCAGCGGCGGCGCGCTATATAGATGCCCGTCCACCGGATAGCTGGACACTCGATGCCTATGGCGAGGATTTCACCGCTTTTGTCGATGGGCTCTACCCAAACGATCCCGAAGTGGCCGAACTCGCGTCCATTGATTGGACCGTCGGGCAAGTGTTCGTCGGCCCCGATGCCGAGGCGCTGCGGCCCGAAGCGCTGGCAGAACCGGATGCCGTGGCCGACTGGGAGACCGCAGTGATCCATCCGGTGCCCTCGCTGCTGGTGATGCCCATAGGGACCAATGCCGACGCGATCTGGCAAGCGCTGGCAATCGGTGAGACCCCGCCCCCGGCCGAAACCGTGGAAGACGGCACCGCGCTGCTCCTCTGGCGGCAGGGGCTCGAACCCGTGTTCCGCCGCGCCGATGCCCACGAATGCGACGTGCTCGCTTGGTCGGCAGCGGGCGAAGGATTTGCCGCCATTTGCGAGCGCCTTGCCGCCACGCTGGGCGAAGAGGCTGCCGTCACAACCGCAGGCACGCTGCTCGGGCGGTGGCTGGCCGAAGCGATGGTCGCGGCGGTCGGTTAGGAATCAGGGTTCCGTCCGCAGGCGTAGGACCGCAGCGGCGACAGAACCGGCCGGGGCCTGTGTCAGCCGCGCGCGCAGGCCAGTGAGGAATTGGCGTTCGGTGTGGTAGTCGCTTGACGCATCGTCCACCATCGACCGGTCTGAGGCGAGCGCAATGACCATTTCGTCGCCATAAGGCGGGCCCACCTGAAACCGCGTTTCCTGCGCGCCCTGCAGCCCGATCGTGACGCTGTGGCCCACACCGCGCGCCTCGCTCGGCGTGCCGCGATAGAGTTCCACCGCGCTGCCATCGGCCTGCAGATAGACAATCGACAAGTAGGGCCTGCTGGCATCGACCGCTGCGGTGATCCCGAAGATCTCGCCCGCCTTCATCTGCGCGGGATCGCCGCTGCGCAGCTCGCCCCCCTCACGCGCGGCAGCGAGTGTGACCCCGCCGGTTGCCAGCGCCCGGCTCAGAGTCTGCTCCGCCTCGCATTGCGGCCACGGGTGATGCGCGACCTGCCATGTAAGCTTGCCGCCGATTGCGAGCGCGGCGGTATGCAGCCGGTCGATCGCCTCGGCACTGCCGCCAAAGCCCGAAACGGTGAGCGACTTAGCATCGCCCGCAACGCTTACCGCGCCGCAAGGCAGCTTGGCCAGCTGGGCATCGAACGCGGCGCGGGGTGAGAGCGCCGGTTCTGCGGGCTTCACCGTTTCGGCATGCGGCGGGGCCTGCAGCGCATAAGCCTCGTCCACCAGCGCCTTGAACGTGGTGTAGCCGATCCAGGCGTAGCCGTTGTCGCCCCACCAATCGCCCCAGCTGTTGATGATGCGGAAGGCCTGCCGGTCTTCGCTGTAGCCCACCACGGCCATCGCATGGAAGGAATCGCCCGCCGGGCCGGTGTGGGTGTAGACTGTGTCGCCAACCAGACTGTACCAGTCTTGCGCCACGGGCATCGCAAAGACCACCGGCTCGCCGCGCGAAAGGGCGCCCTTGATGTCATCAATCACCACCGGCGAACGGGGGTCCTTCGGGCGCTCCCGGTCAATCGCGCGCCAGCCGCCGAGGCGATAGGTTGCCGCCTTGCCGAGCAGTGCGGCCGGGGCCGGGATATGGCAGGATTTGATATCATCCGGGAAGTCCGCAAGCGTGACCGCACCTTCGCGCTGCAAAAGGTTGAGCGCGTTCACGATGGTCATCGGGGTATTGCATTCGGAGCCGGGCGCACGGAGCCGGTTGTAGACATAGGCCGGGCTCATCTGCTCCGTCGGTTCCGTCGGTTGCCGCCCGATCACGCGGCCATTGAGGAAGCTGCGCGCGGCATACGTCGTTGCCCAGGCAACACAGCTGGGCTGCGGGCCCTGATAGCCGGGCTTGGGATAATTGGGCGTGAGATCAACCGCCTTGGGCAGCCAGGCACGGAACGTGTCGGTCTTGGGCAGTGCCGTGTATTCTTCCGGCGCAATCGGCTGCGCGCCGGTCATGAACACGAAGCCGGGCGGCGGCGCTTTGCGCGCGGGCGTGGTGGTAGGCGCGGGCGGCGTTTCATCCGCCCGCGCCGCACCGCCGTTCAAGCTGGCCGCCAACGCCAGCAAGCATCCCAGCCACGCCGTCCGGTTCATGCAGGTGCTCCTCTAGAAGCGATAGCCCAGTGTAAGAGTGCCCGCGTTGTAGCTGGCACCGGCGAAAAATTGGTTTTTGGCGTGCGTAAACAGCACTCCGAGCCGCAGTTTCTCGAAGCTGGCGTGCTGTTCGGCCTCGCGCGAACGCACGCCAAGGCTCAGTCCAAATTCGTGAACGTCGCGATAGACCAGCGGGTCCTGCGCCGCCGTGGTGAACACATAGCTGGCGCGGATCGACGCCGACCGCCCCTGAATGCGCGCCTTGAGCGGATATTGAAAGGCAATGCCGTTGCGGAAAACCCAGTTGATTGTCGGCGCGAAGACCTTGTCGTTGGTCAGGGCTTTCACCGTGTGGGTGTAGGCCACGCTGTTGCCAATGATGATCTCGCCGCGCCCAATATTCGGAATGCGGTAGCGACTGTTGATCGAGCCAGTCGCGATTTCGCCCTGGCCGCCCAGTGCCGCCGAACCGGTCGTGAAGCCATAAGACACGCGCGGGGTGACGACCCAGTTGCGGTTGACCGGCAATTCCAGACCGACATTGACCGTGGCGAGCAAGGCCGTGCCACCGGTGGTACCGAACAGGCTCTTGTCCCTGTTGGCATGGAGCAGGCGCACCGGCACATCGATCATCAGGCGTGCCCGGCTGCCCTCAAAGACGTTGCGGGCGTGGCGATAGTGCAGATCATAGCGCTGGCCCTTCTGGCTGCCCGCGCCCCAGTAGGTAAAGGCGAAGCCGACCGTATCGGTATCGCCTGCAGCCCCGAAGCGCTCCTGACCCTCGGGCTGGACATCCCGCAGATCAAAACCACCCTCAACAGCGGCGGTCTGTGCACTGTCGGGCGAGCCGAAGAGGGGGCTGACCAACGGGGTGCAGGTGTTCTGGTTGCCCTGAACCGCAGCCAGACCAAGCCCGGGCTCCTGCGGTGTCGGGTCGACCGGCACCGGGACGCACGTCGCCGCGAAACTGGAGCCGGGGATGAGGACCGTCACGAAACCCAATGCCTTGATTTTACTACGCACGTCTTGTCTCCGCGTCATCTGATCCGAATAAGCTACTCATTGAGCCCGATTGATCCCGATGATCTGGAATTGCTGCATTTTCAAGTAACCTGATCTTAAAGTTTGCGACAATCAGCAAAGCGCCGAGGTTATTCAAAAACGATAGCCCAGCGTCAAAGTCGCCGCGTCGTAATCGAAGTGCGCAGCGAACTCGTTTTTCGAATGGGTATAGAGT
>CAIKKO010000001.1 GCA_903828025.1 uncultured Sphingomonadales bacterium | reverse complement strand
GGGGGCCTCGGTGGGCAATTGCGAGAGGCTGGGGACGGCGGCGGCGGCGAGCACCAGCGGCAGCGCAAGCGTGAGGGCGCGGGGGAAGCGGATCATGGACGGTCTCCGTAGGGCGGGAAGATGCCGCCAAAGTGCCAGAGGCCTTGCGGGCTGGCAAGGCGGCTGCGACGGCTGGAAAATGCGTTAGCCGCAGCGCCCAGCTAGCCGCAGCGCATGGCCATGATCCGGCCGTGCTCGTCGAGGATCACGTTGAGCCGCTGCGCGCTGTAGTCGGTGGTGATCGCTTGGCCCGGCCTGATCCAGCGCAAGGGGAGGGGGCGAGTCATCGCCCGGATTGCGCCGCGAACCGCCGGGACCGCCCGCGCGCCGACATAGCGCGAGCTGAGCGCGAGATGGCAGGTGTCGCCGGGAGCAGGCTCCGCCGCTTGCGCACAGCCCGCCACCAACGCGAATGTCGCCACCACCGCGCGTCCGAATCCAGCCCGCACTGCCATTGCCCCGTCACCCCGATTTATCTCCAAATTGGAGATAAAGTGTTTCGCGGTTGCGACACAAGGGCTTGTAACGGATTCATACTGTCGTTCATCGAAACGGCCCGCCGCGCAGGGTGCGCGGCGGGCCGTCCGCTATCCGTCTGCCGTGTGGGCAGGCCTAGTTCTTGGCTTTGTCCACCAGCGCGTTCGCGCCGATCCACGGCATCATGGCGCGCAGCTGGGCACCGGTCTTTTCGATCGGGTGCGCGGCTGCGGCTTTGCGCGAGGCCTTGAGTTCGGGCTGCCCGGCGCGGTTGTCGAGCACGAAGTCCTTGACGAAGCGGCCCGACTGGATGTCGGCCAGCACGCGCTTCATTTCGGCCTTGGTCTCATCGGTGATGATGCGCGGGCCGGTCTTGATGTCGCCGTATTCGGCGGTGTTCGAGATCGAGTAGCGCATGTTGGCGATGCCGCCTTCATAGAGCAGGTCGACGATCAGCTTGGTTTCGTGCAGGCACTCGAAATAGGCCATTTCGGGGGCGTAACCGGCTTCGACCAGCGTTTCGAACCCGGCCTGGATGAGGTGGGTGATGCCGCCGCACAGCACGGCCTGCTCGCCGAACAGATCGGTTTCGCACTCTTCCTTGAAGTTCGTCTCGATGATGCCCGAACGGCCGCCGCCGACGCCCGAAGCATAAGCGAGGCCCACGTCATGCGCGTTGCCGGTCGCGTCCTGATGCACCGCGATCAGGCACGGCACGCCGCCGCCCTTGACGTATTCGCTGCGGACAGTGTGGCCGGGGCCCTTGGGCGCGATCATGATCACGTCGATATCGGCGCGCGGCTCGATCAGCCCGAAGTGGACGTTGAGCCCGTGCGCAAAGGCAAGGGCTGCGCCCGGCTTCATGTCGGCGTGGATATCCTCGGCGTAGATCGCGGCCTGGTGCTCATCGGGCGCGAGGATCATGAGGATATCGGCCCAAGCGGCGGCTTCGGCGTTGCTGAGCACCTTGAACCCGGCGGCTTCGGCCTTCTTGGCGGTAGCCGAACCAGCGCGCAG